>JANQSB010000395.1 GCA_028284295.1 Myxococcota bacterium
TCGAGGGCGGACCTGCTGCCACCGCGCGCGCTCAGCGCGAGGTGCGGTTCTCGAGGCGTGTGGCCTCGGCGTACACAACCTGAAGGATCTCGACCTCGAGATCCCCCGGGACCGACTCGTCGTGGTGACGGGCCCTTCCGGGTCGGGCAAGTCCTCGCTGGCCTTCGACACCCTCTACGCCGAGGGCCAGCGGCGCTACGTCGAGTCGCTGTCCACCTACGCGCGGCAGTTTCTCGACCAGCTCGCCCGGCCCGAGGTGGAGTCGATCGATGGACTCTCCCCCGCCATCTCGATCGAGCAGAAGACCTCCTCGCGCAACCCCCGCTCCACGGTGGGCACGGCGACCGAGATCGCGGACTCGCTACGCCTCCTCTACGCCCGGGCCGGGCAGCCCCACTGCCCGGGCTGCGGGCGCACCGTGGCGAGCGAGAGCCCGGAAGACATGGCGGCCCGGGTGCTGTCCCTGCCCGAGGGCGCCCGTGTCGAGGTGCTCGCTCCCGTAGTGCGCGGACGCCGCGGCGCCTACAAGAAGGAGCTCGAGAGCTTC
The DNA here is from genome assembly GCA_028284295.1 of Myxococcota bacterium. GTDB lineage: Bacteria > Myxococcota_A > UBA9160 > UBA9160 > UBA4427 > JAJDAN01. The sequence goes on from JANQSB010000395.1 coordinate 548, forward strand.
CGCCGGCGCGGCTACGTGCGCGTGCGTGTCGACGGGGAGATGCACGAGCTCTCGGAGCTGCCGGCCCTCGCGCGCAACCAGCGCCACGATCTCGAGGTGGTGGTCGATCGGCTGCGGGCCCGCGCGTCGGTGAAGGCCCGGCTCGTCGAGTCCCTGACGACCGCCCTCGAGCTGGCGGACGGCCTGGTCCAGATCCTCGTCGAAGGCGACGAGGCGCGGGGCATCGAGGCATGTGAGTGGCACTTCTCACGTGACAACAGCTGCCCGGACTGCGGCATCTCCTTTCCGGAGCTCGCACCGCGCATGTTCTCCTTCAACAGCCCGGCCGGCGCCTGCCCGGACTGCAAGGGGCTCGGCGTCGTGTACGAGCTCTCTCCCGATCGACTGGTGCCCGACCCGGAGCGCAGCCTCCGGCAGGGACCGATCGCTCCCTGGACGGGCGGACGCATGGCGCGCTGGTACGAGCGCCTGCTCGCCTCCCTGGCCGCACATCTCGACGTCGACCCCGACGCGTCCTGGTCCGCGCTGCCGGAGCGCGCGCGCCGGGCCATCCTCTTCGGACTCGGCGACGAGCCGGTCCGCTTCGAGCTGCCGAGGATCTCGCGACGAGGTCGCCCCGGACGCGCACTCGAGACCGTGACCATGAGCTGGGACGGTGCCATCGCCGAGCTCGAGCGACGCGACGCGCAGCGGGAATCGAGCAGTCGCTCGCCCCTCGACCGCTACCGCGTCGAGCGGCCCTGCGATGCCTGCCAGGGCGCCCGGCTGCGCGAGGAAGCCCGAAGCGTGCGACTCGGCGGCCTCGCGATCCACGAGCTCTGTGCCCGAAGCTGCATCGAGGTGGCGCACTTCCTGGAAGAGCTGGTGCTCTCGGGCACCCGCGCGCAGATCGCCGAGCGGGTGCTCGCTGCCGTTCGCGAGCGGCTGCGCTTCCTGTGCGACGTGGGTCTCGGCTATCTCAGCCTCGATCGCGCCACCGCCACCCTCTCCGGCGGCGAGGCCCAGCGGATCCGCCTGGCCACCCAGGTGGGAGGCGGGCTCACGGGAGTCCTCTACGTCCTCGACGAGCCCTCGATCGGCCTTCATCCACGCGACAACCGCAGGCTGCTCGACAGCCTCACGCGACTGCGCGACATGGGGAACAGCCTGGTCGTGGTCGAGCACGACGAGGAGACGATCCGCAGCGCCGACTGGGTGATCGACATGGGGCCCGGAGCGGGCGTCCACGGGGGCGAGCTCGTCGCCGAAGGCGAGTCGGACACGCTGGCCCGCAGCCGTGCCTCGCTCACGGGCGACTACCTGGCCGGACGTCGGGCGATCCCGACTCCGGCGCGCCGGGACACGCCCGACCACTGGCTGGAGCTCTCGGGCTGCCGCGCCCACAACCTGCAACGCGTCGCCCTCCGGGTACCGCTCGGGCGCCTGACCGTCGTGACCGGCGTCTCCGGCTCGGGCAAGTCGACCCTGGTCAACGACACCCTCTACCGCGCTCTGGCGGCGCGCCTGCACGGCGCGCTCGACCGGCCGGGAGAGTTCGACGCGCTGCGGGGCGTCGAGCACGTCGACCGGGTGATCGATGTCGATCAGGCACCGATCGGACGCTCGCCCCGCAGCAACCCGGTGACCTACACGGGAGCCTTCACGAACATCCGCAAGCTCTTCGCATCCCTGCCGGAGGCGCGGGTGCGCGGCTACGACGCGGGCCGCTTCTCCTTCAACGTCAAGGGTGGCCGCTGCGAGGCCTGCCAGGGCGACGGCTCGCTCCGGGTCGAGATGAGCTTCCTGCCGGACCTCTTCGTCACCTGCGAGCAGTGCCAGGGCCGACGCTACAACCGCGAGACCCTGCAGGTCGCCTACAAGGGAAACAGCATCGCCGACCTGCTGGAGACGAGCGTCGAAGAGGCCGCGGAGCTGCTCGAGAACGTGCCGACCCTGAAGCGCAGCCTGCAGGCCCTGCTCGACGTCGGGCTCGGCTACATCCAGCTGGGACAGCCGGCCACCACGCTGTCGGGCGGCGAGGCCCAACGCGTCAAGCTGGCGCGCGAGCTCGGCAAGCGGGCCACGGGCCGCACCCTCTACCTGCTCGACGAGCCGACGACGGGGCTGCACTTCGCGGACGTCGCGAAGCTCCTGGAGCTGCTTCACCGGCTGGTCGAGCTGGGCAACACGGTGGTGGTGGTCGAGCACCACCTGGACGTCGTGAAGGCCGCGGACCACGTCGTCGACCTCGGGCCCGAGGGCGGAGCGCGAGGCGGGACGATCGTGGGCGAGGGGACGCCCGAAGAGATCGCCCGGACCTCCAGCCACACCGGACGGGCGCTGGCCCGGCACCTCGGCGCGTCCTGAACGCGAACGGCGCGGGCCGCGAGCCGGGGACGCTCAGCCGGGCTTGGGGACCGCCTGAAGT
>JANQSB010000396.1 GCA_028284295.1 Myxococcota bacterium
CGCCTCGACGCCAGTACTTTCCGCGGGAGTCTTGGGTCAGGCTCCTGGCAGGGCGTCAGGCGGGCTTGAGGATCCCCTGGAGGGCCGCCGCCAGCTCCCGGGCGGACTGCACCCGATCGGCCGGCTCCTTGGCCATCATCTTCATCAGCAGCTCGGCCATGGCGTCCGGCACCTCGACGTTCCGCTCCCTCGCGTCGGGCGGGGGCGTGTGCACGTGGTGGTAGACGACGTCCCCGGACTCGTACGGCACCGTTCCCGTCACCAGCTGGAAGAGGGTCCCCCCCAGCGCGTAGAGGTCGGTGCGGTGGTCCACGGCGCCGCCGGTCGCCTGCTCGGGCGCCATGAAGTTCGGGGTGCCCCCGATCACCGTCGAGCCGCGACGGACCTCCTCGACCATCTTCGCGAGGCCGAAGTCCATGATCTTGACGGTGCGATCCCGGGTCAGGAAGAGGTTGGAGGGCTTGATGTCCCGGTGCACGATCTTCGCCCGCTGCGCGTAGTCGAGCCCGGCCGCCACCTGCAGCCCGACGGTCGCGACGGCCTTGGTGGGCAGGGTGCCCTTGCCCGCGAGAACCTGGTCGAGCCCGGCGCCGTCCAGACACTCCATGGTGATGAAGTACGAGTCGCCTTCCTGTCCCGCGTCGAAGAGGGTGACGATGTTCTGGTGATTGAGCGCCGCGGCCGCGCGCGCCTCGCGCAGGAAGAGCTTCACCGCCTGCGGGTGCTGCCGCAGGTTCTCCGGCAGCACCTTCAGTGCCACGACGCGGCCCAGGTTGCGGTCGCGGGCCCGGAACACGACGCCCATCCCGCCGCGACCGAGCTCCTCGATGATCTCGTAGCGGCTGTTCTCGTCTCCGATGCGCGCCTCGGGGGTGGCTCCGACGACCGCCGTGGTCGAGTCGCCCGCGGCCGGCGTGGCGACGGTCGAGAGCTGCTTCTTCAACTCCTCGATGCGCGTGGCGACGTCGCCGAACTGGACGTCCCGTCGACGGATGCCTTCGTAGACCGTGAGGGCGTCCTGCTGCCGGTCGGCCTGCTCGAGCAGCTCCGCGTAGCTCTGCTGCATCTCCAGGGGCGCGGAGTCCCCCCAGATCTCGAGGGCCTCGCCGTACTTCGTGACCGCCAGGTCGAGCTCCCCGCGCTGGATCAGCAGCTCGGCGAGCAGACGGCAGGCCTCGCTGTAGAAGCCATGGCGGCTGTCGACCTGCTGCAGGTTGTGGATCGCGCGATCGATCTGGTTGGCCTCGGCCGCCGCCTTGCCCGCCTCGTAGACGTCACCGAGGGACTCGAGCATCGTGAGCACCTTCTCGGTCTCGCCGATCTCGCCGTAGCAGTCGGCCGCGCGCTGGTAGTCGTAGGCCTGCTCGTAGTTGCGCGCCGCCGCCGCGTAGTCTCCGCGACTCTCGTAGACCTCCCCCGCCCGCGCGTGCTCGCCCGCCTTCTCGAGCAGCTCGGGAGCCAGCTCCTCGCTCGACGAGCTGCGGGTGCGACTGCGAAGCTCGACGGACTCCGAATGCATGCCGGCGCTCTCGAGCACCTGGGCGGCGCCTTCGGTGTCGCCCTGACCGCGCAGGTGGAGGGCCCGCGTCCGTTCTGCGGCCAGCTTCTCTCCCGCAGCCTCGAGCACCTCGGCGGCCGCGCGGAAGTCGGCCTCGACGTAGGGACCGACCGCGTCCGGCACGTCCCGGAAGACCATGCTGTCGAAATCGTTGAGGTCCACCTCGAGCTCGACCGGCGCCGCGGACTCGACCTGGATCGGGAACTCCAGCACCCGATCCCCGGCGCCGACCACCACCACGTGCTCCCCCTTGTCGGCGTACAGATACGCGACACCGTTCGCCGTGAAGCGAAGCGACTGCGGCTTGCCCCGCAAGGCCACCTGGACCTGGCGTTCGTCTCCCTCGGCGAGCTTCGGCTTCACGGTGATCGCCGTCTGCTCGGGCTGCATCGTGAACTTGATCTCGTTCGTCCGCCACGGGCGCACGCGGATGGTCTTCTCCTCCAGGAACTCGCCCACCAGCTTCTCGGTGGCCAGATCGAGGAGGGGTCCGCGCACGGTGATGTAGTAGGGCTTGCGACGGGCCGGCACGATGCTGAACGTCATCATGCTGCCCTTGAGACGTCGCGCGCCGCCGATGGTCTGCAGACGCTTCTCGAAGCGCCAGGCCGGCGCGGCCGAATCCTTCTTGTCTTCCTTGAACTTCTTGGGCCGGCGCGAGATGGTGATCGAGAACAGGGCCCGGGCGTCCTTCGGCACCTTCACGGTCACACGCACGCGACCCCAGCCGCGAATGAAGGGGCGCAGCAGGACCAGAGCCAGCAGACCCCAGCCGAGGGCGGCCTTGTGATTCCAGACCGAGAAGCCCGCATCGACGCCGGCCTCGACGCAGACCTGGCTGGCGAGGATCGAGACCTGGTTGTCCGCCTGTCCGCCGAGCTTGCGCAGCTCGAGCACGTAGTAGGGCTCGGACCCGCAGCCTTCCACGGCTCCGAGGCTTCCCATGGGATGCAGCAGGCGTCCCAGGAAGACGGCGTCCGTCTCCATGCTGAGGTTCGCGAAGGTGACCAGCTCGGCACTGCGCGAGACGCTGGCATCGAAGTCGAAGAGCGCGCCGCGCGATGCCCCGAGCACCTCCATCGCACCGATCGGGATGCCCACGAGCTGGTGCGAGCGATTGATGGCGGCCAGGACGCCCCGCTCGATGGCTTCGAGATCCGGCGCGTGCGGGTGCAGCCACTCGACCGCGGTGTCGCGCCAGCCCTTCGGGCGCGCGAGGCCGAGGAAGACGACGCGCTGTCCGCCGCTGCCCGGGACCACGAAGCGATCGAGCAGCGCATCGAAGTGCTGGGCCTCGGGGCCGGTGTCGGCGTTGTCGCCGCCCTGGCCGGGGTCCCCGGAGACCATGCGAACGATGCGGAGCATCTGCTCGGCGGACTCCGTGTCGCCCCGCGCCCGGTAGGCGTCCGACAGCTGCTGGCGCGCGTACATGGCGAGCTGGCGCTTTCGCAGGGTGCGCTCGAGGGTGATGATCGCCTTGCCGGGCTGGCCCATCGCCTGCTGCAGCTCGGCGAGCGACTCGAGGTCGGCCGCAGTCGGCTCGCCGCGCTCGTTGGCGCGCTCGTGCAGCGAGAGCGCGCGGGCCAGGTCGCCGGGCCCCTGCCGGACCTGAAGCGCCTTGGCGAGGGAGCGCTTCACGTCCGGCCGCTCCGGAGAGAGGGACTCGGCACGCTCCAGGCGGACGACCGCCATGTCCGTATTGCCGGTCTCGACGTAGAGGTCGCCCAGGTCGCGCAGGGACTCGACGTCGTTGTGGTCGATCTGGAGGACCTCCAGATAGGTGGCCTCGGCGCCTTCCACGTCGCGAAGGGCATGGCGCGCGCGGGCCACCCCGCGCAGCCGGTCGGCCGTGGGCCGATCCGCCGCGATCGCCTGGGTGTAGGCGTCGATCGCGTCCGCGTGGTTGCCCATGCGGCCGTGCAGCTCGGCGACGGTGTCGTTGGCCGAGGCGGCGAGGGTGGAGTCGAGACGGACCGCCCGTTCCAGATTCGCCCGCGCGTCCCCGGCCCGTAGCTGACGGGAGGATCGCTGCCCGGCCTCGAAGAGGTAGCGGGCCTGCTCGCTCGGAGAGGACGACGGCAGCGAGGCCAGCTCGCGCAGGGGCTCGATGCGGGACGGCGCCAGGGCGGCCGCGCGCTCGTAGTGCTTGCGCGCGTCCTTCAGCCGGTGCGCGGACTCGTAGGCGCGCGCCAGACCCATGGATGCCGCGGCGCTGCGCGGCGCCTTCTCGACGCTCTTCGCGAAGTAGCCGATGGCACCGCGGGCGTTGCCCTGGGCGAGCTGCGCCTCTCCGGCGGCCACCAGGAGCGTCGCGTCCGCGTCGCCGCTGGCGATGGCCTGCTGGGCGCGGTCGAAGACCAGTCGCCAGCCCGCCACCACGCGACCCTGGGCGATGAGGAGTCGCGCCTTCTCGGCCAGGGACACACCGGGTCGCTTGGCGGCGGCCTCGATCTGGCTGCGCACGACGGAGAGGAAGGGCGAGTCGAGCCCGTCGACCTCCTTCCAGGCGTCGGTCAGGGCACCGGCGTCGAGCAGGGCCAGAGCCGTGGTGGCCGCGGCCAGCTGTCCGGGATCCGGAAGCCCTTCGCCGGGCGGGACGACCTGCACCGAAGGATCGAGGAGCGGGAGGATCTGCAACAGCACGGGGTTCGTCGTCGCACTCAGGGTGGACAGGGTTCCGACACCCAGCGCGCCCCCGACCAGCGGAGCCTCCTGATCGCTGCGCCCGTCGAGCGCGTAGGCGCGAAGGTCCACCTCGACCACGCCGCGGCCCGGCCGCAGGTCTGCGAGCAGGGCGACGCGGGCGCCGGTGGCGCGTGCGCGGGCCAGCTGCGCGGGCGTCTCGCGGGCGGACGCATCGGCGCCCGACGGCACCGCCATCACGCGACGGGTGGCTCTGCCGTCGCGCACGTCCAGGCCCACCCGTTGCAGCTGCTGGCGGATGAACTCCGCGAAGCCCTCGCCGATCGTGTCGAAGGCCGGATCGACATGGCCGGGCGCGACCACCACCGTCATCGGCGCGGCCGGCGGCGGGCTCGCTGCAGTCGCGGATTCCGGAGCCGCCGCGGGCTCCTGAGCCATCACGGGGAGCGCCCACGACAGCATCGCGGCGAGAACCAGGGCCCGCACGGTGTATGAATCGGGCTGCATCGACGGTGCGTATCGGCCCGAGGGGGAAGGCTGTTTAGGAGGCGCTACAGCCTCGCTGTACTTCTACAGGCGCGCCCTACACTTTTCTGGAGAGGCCACGACCGCCGGGAGCCTTCGCCGGCCAGGGAAGGTCTGCACGGCGTGCAGACCCCGCAGCGAGCGAACGCGGAGCGTTCGCCGGCTAGCGCGCCGTGCGGGCGCGCAGGAAGGCCCGGACGATCTCTGGATACCCCTCCCGGAAGCTCGGAAAGCGGAACGCGTAGCCGGTCTCGAGGACCCGGTCGTTGCGACAGCGCTTGCTGCCGGCCCGCCTCCGTGCCGGCGCGTCGTCCGGGCCCCGCAGCGGCGGCGGGTCCTGCGAGAGCTCCGCGGCGATGAAGCGGAGCACCTCGGCCTCGTCGGTGGGCTCGCAATCGACACCCAGGTAGAGCTCCGCCAGCTGCTCCGGAGCGGGCACGGACAAGAGCTGGCGAAGGATGCCCGCCGCGTCGTCCCGGTGGATCCGATTCGTGTAGTGCGGCTCGCTGTCGATCCGCGCCTCGCCGTTCGCCACCTGCTGGATCAGACGGGTGCGTCCGGGGCCGTAGATCCCTCCGAAGCGGACGACGGTCGCATCGAAGCCGCTGGCGCCCAGCAGACGCTCGGCCATCAGCAGGGTCTCGCCCGTGGCCCGCGCCGGCTTCGCGGGAGAAGACTCGTCGATCCACTCGCCGCGTGCCTGGGAGTAGACCCCGGTGCTCGACGTGAAGAGCACCCGCCGCGGCTTCTCCCCCTGATCACGCAGCGTTCGCAGGAAGAGCTCGAGTCCGTCGAGGAAGGCCGCTCGATACTGCTCCGGCGAGCCTCCGTCCGGTGCCACGCTGTAGACCGCGAAGTCGAGTGACTCCGGCAGCAGTAGCGCGCTCTCGCGATGGGTGAGGTCGGCGGCGATGGGCTGGATCTCGGGCGGGAGGCCCGACGGGTCGCGCCGCAACCCGAACACCTCGTGCCCGTCGCGCGCCAGCAGCGAGCCCAGCGCCGTTCCCACGTAGCCACAACCTGCGATCACGATGCGTCCCATGGCCGCGGAGCATATACTGCGCCGCGCATGCCGCCCATCGTGGGAATCCCCCAGTGCCTGGACGATCGCGGACGTTGGCGAACGGCACGCGACTATGTGTACCTCGATCACGCCTACGCGCGGGCGGTAGACGAAGCCGGCGGCGTCGCCCTCCATCTCCCCCTGCAGTCCCGGGCCGAGGCCCTGGTGTCGGGCATCGATGCGCTGCTGATCCCGGGCGGCGACGACTTCCTGCCCGCCGACCCGACGGGCTATCCCGAAGGCGTATTCGACCCCGCGCCCCGGTCCCAGGTCGACTTCGACCTGCGGCTGCTCAGAGCCGCCCTCGGTCGCGGGATTCCGGTCCTGGGCATCTGCTACGGCATGCAGCTCGTCGCCCTGCACCACGGCGGGTCGCTCCACCACCACCTGCCCCACGACCGGCCGGACGCGGGGGACCACCGGCTCCCGGAGGAGACCGGGCGCCACGCCATCCACGTCGAGGCGGGAACGCGCCTCGCGGAGATCCTGGGCGATCCGCCACCGCCGGTGAACAGCATCCACCACCAGGCGGTGGCCGAGCCAGGCCCCGGCCTCCGCGTCAGCGCGCGCAGTCCGGACGGCATCGTGGAGGCGATCGAGGCCGAAGACGGGCGCTTCGTGCTGGGCGTGCAGTGGCACCCCGAGAAGTCCGACGACGGGGGGCGCGCCGCGCTCTTCGGCGCGTTCGTCAGCGCCGCGGCCTGAGCGGCGCGGGACGGCCGATCAGATCTCCTCCTTGGCGGGAGCCAGCTCGTGCCCCGAGCACCAGCGCAGGCCTCCGTCCAGGTAGATCCGGTGCGCGAGCTCGTCGGCATCGTCGTCCGGCGCGACGAATCGCATGCGAAGCTCCTCCGGATCGAGGGTGCAGCTGTCGATCACCGAGCGATCCTGGGTCCGCTGGAAAGCCGTCTGCATTGCAGTCGTATCGGTGAAGCGCAGCTCGAAGACCTTCATGCTCCCCTGACTCTGGTCAGACGCCCGTTGGACTCCGGTCGGATCCGGGGGGGATCGCCGGATCCGGGCCTTCCGACGGAGAAGAGCAAGTTCCGTGCCACGACCAGCCCACTGCCACGCCAGGCTCGCGTCTCCGCGCCCTGCGCCTGCCCACTTCCCGGGCAGGGACTGCGCAGCGGACGGGCTTCGGGCGAGACGGTAGGATTCGGCGCGATGCGTGCCGTCTACTCGTGCCTCTTCTGGGCCTTCCTGGCGCTGTCGTCGATCGCGATGTTTCCCGTCGCGGTGATCACCTGGGCGATCACCCGTCCCTTCGACAAGCGCATGTACGCGCTTCACCGGGTGACCTCCTTCTGGGCCAGCCTCTACACCTGGCTGAACCCCGCCTGGCCGGTCACGATCACCGGCCTGGAGAAGATCGACGAGGACGAGGCCTGCGTCTTCGTCGCCAATCACCTGTCCCTGGTGGACATCCTGGTGATGTTCCGGATCTTCAAGCACTTCAAGTGGGTGTCGAAGATCGAGAACTTCCGGGTGCCCTTCATCGGCTGGAACATGACCCTCAACCGCTACATCCAGCTGCGGCGCGGCGAGCGGACCAGCGTCGTCCAGATGATGCGGGAGTGCGAGCGGACCCTGGCCGAGGGCAGCTCGCTGATGCTCTTCCCGGAAGGCACCCGCTCGCCGTCCGGTCGCATGCGCCAGTTCAAGACCGGCGCCTTCGAGATCGCCCTCAAGAGTCGGGTGCCGATCCATCCGCTGGTGCTGAAGGGCACCTCGGATGCCCTGCCGAAGCGCGGCTTCGTGCTCCAGGGACGGCACCCGATCTCGATCACCGTCCTGGACCGCGTCCCCTACGAGGACTTCGCGGACATGAGCGTCGAAGAGCTGACCGCGCACGTCCGCGCCCTGATCGCGGCCCAGCTCGACGAGAAGCAGCTCGAGCCCACGAGCGCCGAATCGGGCGCCAAGTCGGGCGCCAAATCGGGAGCCAAGGCGAGCGCCTGACCCCGCATTCGCCCCGGTCTGCTAGCGACCGGTCCAGCGCGGCTCGCGCTTCTCCGCGAAGGCACGGGGACCTTCGCGCGCGTCCTCGCTCGTGAACACCCGCCCGGCGTGCTCGCCCTGCATCGCCCAGGACTCCTCCTCGGTGAGTCCCCGGGTCTCGCGGATGATCTGCTTGCTGGCCGCCACCGCCAGGGGCGCGTTCTTCGCGATGCGTTCGGCGAGCTCCATCGCGACCGCGGCGGCCTGGCCGGGCTCGGCCAGCCGGGCGACCAGTCCCAGCTCGTGGGCCGTCTCGGCCGTGATGGGATCCGAGGTCAGGGCCATCTCCATCGCGACGCCATAGGGGACCCGATTCGGAAGCCGGAAGAGACCGCCCCCCGCGGCGAAGAGCCCCTTGTTGACCTCGGGGATGCCCAGCTTCACGCCCCGGGCCGCCACGATCAGGTCGCAGGTCAGCGCGATCTCGAGCCCCCCGGCCAGCGCGAAGCCCTCGACCGCGGCGATCAGCGGCTTCTTGCTCCCCTTCTCGAGGAACTGGCCGAAGCCCTTGGGCATGCCCTCCTTCGCGAAGGCCTTCAGGTCCATCCCGGCGCTGAACCCGCCGTCGGCCCCCGTCAGTACGGCGGCCGTGAGGGCGTCGTCCTCGTCGAGGGACTCGATCGTCGCCACCAGCGCCTGTCCGAGCGCGCTGTTGACCGAGTTCTTCGCCTCGGGTCGGTTGAGGGTGATGAGCAGCACGCGGCCGCGGGTCTCGGTCAGGATCTCGTCTGCCATCTTCTCGGGCTCCTGGTCGTCGTCTCGTCGCGTTTCGAACGGTCTTCGGAGCGGCCCCGTGGCAGCTCCGACGAGCACTACTTCGGGGGCATCCGGATGCCGCCGTCGACGCGCAGGGTCTCGCCGTTCATGTAGTCGTTGGTCACGAGCTCCGCGACCATGGAGGCGAGCTCGGTCGCGACACCGAGGCGCTTCGGGAAGAGCACGTTCTGGCCGAGGTTCGCCTTGAACTGATCCGACGCCTCACCCTTCCCGTAGATCGGGGTGTCGATCAGACCGGGCGCGATCGTGTTGACACGGATGCCGACGGCGGCGAGGTCGCGCGCGACGGGCAGGGTCAACCCCACGACGCCGCCCTTGGACGCCGAGTACGCCGCCTGTCCGATCTGCCCGTCGAAGGCCGCCACCGACGCGATGTTGACGATGGCGCCGCGTTGGCCGTCGGCGTCGACCGGATCGAGCTTCGACATCGCCGCGGCGGCCAGGCGCAGACAGTTGAAGGTCCCGGTGAGGTTCACCTTGATGACGAACTCGAACTGGTCGAGCGGAAACGGCTTCCCTTCGCGGTTCACCGTCCGGTTGGCGTTGCCGAGACCCGCCGCGTTCACCAGCGCACGCAGCGGCCCCAGACCGAGCGCCGCGTCCACGGCGGCCTGGACCTGTTCCTCACTGGAGACGTCCGTCTTGACGAACTCGCCCTTGAGGTCGGCCGCGACCTGCTTGCCCTTCTCTTCGTTCAGGTCGCAGATGACGGGCTTCGCGCCCAGCACTGCCAGCCGGCGGGCGCTGGCCTCGCCGATTCCGGACGCACCGCCGGTGACCAGGACCGACGCTCCTTCGAGCTCCATGAATCCATCCTCTCGATCGGGGGTTGGGTCTGCGGGGTTCGCTCCCTCGCAGCTGGACGCGAGACGATAGCGCCCTTCCCGGCCCCGGATCCGCTGGAGAACGACGCCGAAGAGCCCGATCTCAGTCCGGGCGGCCCGGCTCCACCAGCTGCGACCGCCGGAGCTTGCCGGCCGCGGTCCGCGGCAGCTCGGACACCCGGTGGAAGGCGACGGGCACCTTGAAGGACGCCAGGCGCTCCCGACACCAGCGCTCGAGCCCGGCAACGACGTCGTCCCCGGCACCCGGCCGGGTCGCCACGAAGGCCACGGGTCGAGCGCCGAATGCCGCGTCGTCGCGCCGACCGACCGCCGCCTCGACGACCTCGTGGTGGGCCAGCAGCACGGACTCGATCTCGGCGGGATACACGTTCTCGCCGCCGCTGACGATCAGGTCACTGCGCCGGTCGAGGACGGTGAGGGTGCCGTCCGGGTGCAGCTTCCCCATGTCTCCGGTGTGGAGCCAACCCCCTCGCAGGGCGCGCGCGGTCTCGGAGCTCCGCCGCCAGTAGCCCGCCATGACCGTGGGACCCCGGACCAGGACCTCTCCCTCGTCACCCGGGCCGGAGGCATCGTCGATTCGCAGCTCGACACCGGGCAGCGGGCGAAGCCCGATGGCCCGGTCGTCTCCGGGCGCCCGGGTGGCGACCTGCGAGGTGGCCTCGGTGAGCCCGTAGGTGGGCGCGACCGGAAACCCGTGCCGATGAGCCCGGGCGAGCAACGGGTCGGGAACCGGCCCCCCACCGACCAGCACGCGCCGCAGCGACGATGCCGGCTTGGCATCGCCGCCGGCCTCCAGCACGCGCGCAAGCATGTTGGCCACCAGGGACACGTCGGTCACGCGATCTTCCTGCAGGGCGGCTGCGACGGCGTCGGGATCGAAGCCTTCGTGGACCTCGACGGACGATCCCGCCAGCAGGGAGCGCGTCAGCAGGGAGAGGCCGCCGACGTGGAAGAGCGGCATGCAGGCGGGCGACCGATCCCGCTGGCTCCCCCCCAGCAGCTTCCGCGCGGCGACCGCACTGGCCTCGAAGTTCGCGGCGGTGAGCGTCGCGCCCTTGGGGCTCCCGGTGGTCCCGCTGGTGTAGAGGATGGCGACCGCCCGGTCGGCGGTGGCGACAGGAGCGTCCCCCGGGCCCGGCGCTCCCTGCCCGGGCCGCGGCCGGAGCGGTCGCACGCCCGGGCAGGCGCGCGAGATCCCGCCGGCCCGCGACGCCAGCTCGGCCTCGCCGTGCACGAGCCAGGTCGCGCCGGAGTCCCGCACCTGGAACGCGAGCTCGTCGGCGGAGAGCCGGAGATTGAGGGGCAGCACGATGGCACCGAGGCGCC
>JANQSB010000400.1 GCA_028284295.1 Myxococcota bacterium
GGTCTCCCCGATGGAGCCTTCGAGTCCGCCCCCGAGCGCGCCGAAACCGTCCGCCAGCGGGGCGATCGTGCGCCCGTCGGCGAGCAGGTACGCCAGGCCGCGGAAGACGAGCAGTCCGCCGAGGGTCACGACGAAGGCGGGAACCTCCCGGTAGGCGACCCACCAGCCCTGCCAGGCGCCGATGGCCGCGCCCGCGACCAGACCGAGGCCGACGGACAGGACGGCGGTGTGGGGCGTTGCCGCCGGAAGCCATTCGGCCTGCAGCATGGCGATGGCCATTCCGGTGACGCCGAGGACGCTGCCGACGGACAGATCGATCTGCCGGGCGGTGATGACGAGCACCATGCCGCTCGCCATCACGCCGACGACGCTGCTCTGGACCGACAGGTTGTAGAGGTTGCGAGCCGTCAGGAAGAGCCCGCCGCTGGCCGCGTCGAGGCCGAGCCAGATGACTGCCAGGGCGGCGATCAAGCCGAGGGTGCGCGGATCCAGTCCGACGGTGGACGACAGATCCGTCGCCCGCGCGCTCAACGGCATGCCGCCGGCGCGTCGTCGCCGACACCCCGGCAGACCGTGTCGCGCGAGACCCAGCCGGCGTCGATCACGACCCCGAGACGCTCGCGGGTGATCGGCTCCGGGGCCAGCAGGATCGCCTCGACGACGGGCGAGTCCGGTCGTCGCCGGAAGGAGGTCGTCCCCGGAACGGGCTCGCCCGCGGCGAGGTGCAACGCCACCTCGGCCGCGCGACGGCCCAGGGTCCGCGAGTCCTTCCACACGCTCACGGTCTGCTGCCCCCGAGCGACGCGGTTGAGGGCCGCATGGTCGCCGTCCTGCCCCGACAGGGGGATGCCCGCGAGGCCCTGGGCCCGCATCGCCGCCAGCACTCCGCCCGCCATGCCGTCGTTGGAGCAGACGACCGCATCCACACGGTCGTCGTTGCGGGTCAGGATCTGCTCCATCACACGCTGGGCCTGCTCCGGCAGCCACCCGTCGACGTACTGCTCTCCCACGATCTCGATGCGGCCGGCGTCGATGGCCGGCTGCAGGATCTCGAGCTGTCCGGCGTGGACGAGATCGGCATTCGGGTCGGTGGCCGCGCCCTTGATGAACACGTAGCGGCCCGTCGGGCGCTGCCGCTGGATCTCGCGCGCCTGGACGCGACCCACCTCGACATTGTCGAAGGACAGGTAGAGGACGCCGGGCATCTCGATCAGGCGGTCGTAGCCGATCACCGGGATGCCCTCGGCGAGCGCGCTCCTCACGGCCGGCCGGATGGCGTCTGCATCCTGGGCGAGCACGACGAGGACCTCGGCGCCCCTGGCGATCAGGTTCTCGAGGTCGGCGATCTGCTTCTCGCTCGAGCTCTGGGCGTCCGCGGACAGGTAGCGCCCGCCCGCTGCCTCGAGCGCCTCCCGAAGGGCCCGCTCGTCGGTCTTCCAGCGCTCCTCCTGGAAGTTCGACCAGCTCACGCCGACGCGCGGCCCGCCGAGTGCGGTGTCGGGGCCGAGCGCGGTGACCAGCGCCACGAAGAGCCCGGCAAGCGCGCGGGTACCAGCGACCCGGAGACTCATCCCAGCACGCCAGCCTCGCGCAGCGAATCGATCTCGGCTTCTTCGACGCCGAGCTCCCGGAGGATCTCCCGGGAGTGCTCGCCCAGTCCGGGGGCCAGGCGCTGGACCGCCAGTGGAGTGGCCTCGTAGTCGCCCACGGGAGCGGGCTGTCGCATGCGCCCACCGATGGGGTGGTCGTCCTCGCGCAGCAGCTGGTTGGCGACGACCTGCGGATGCTCGTGGAGGCTCGCCAGCGGCGTGACGACAGCGTGGGGTACGTCCTCCTCGGTCAGGCGACGGTCGAGCTCGGCGCTGGAGAGCGCTGCCACCAGCGGATCGATCTGCTCGCGCAACGCAGCCGCATGGCTCGCCCGGGCCCCGGCCTCCGCGAAGCGGGGGTCGTCCTGCAGCTCGGGACGTTCCAGGGCCCGGCACAGACCGCGCCACTCGCCGTCGCCGACGGTGGCGATTGCGATCCAGCCGTCGGCGCTGCGCCGGATGGCGGGCAGGCTGTCGCGGGACATCGGAGGGGTCTCGCCTCCGACCCAGGTGTGGTTCTGCATCGCGTCGGGCCACAGGAACGCCAGGCTGGCATGCAGCATGGACAGGTCGATGCACTGGCCGCCGTGGCCCCGCTCCCGGGCGAAGAGCGCCGCGGTGATCGCCTGGGCGGTGGTCAGGGCGGTGGACTTGTCACACACGATGTTGCGGACGAAGCAGGGCTGCTCGTCCTTCGGATCGGCCTGGTGGGCCGCGAACCCCGCGTAGGCCTGCATGACCGAGTCGTAGACGCGACGCTCGCGGTCGGGCCCGGCGAGCCCGAACCCGCTGATGGAGACGTAGACGAGCTGCGGGTTCCGTGCGCGGAGGATCTCCGGCCCGAGGCCCATGCGCTCGGCGACCCCGGGCCGGAAGTTCTGCACGAACACGTCCGCGCCGTCCGAAAGACGCAGCAGGAGCTCGAGACCGCGCGAGTCCCGCAGATCGAGCACCAGAGATCGCTTGCTGCGATTCAGGTTGGCGAAGACCGCGGACATGCCGTTGCGGCTGTTGCCCACCCGGCGGATGAGGTCACCGGTCCCGGGCGGCTCGACCTTGATGACGTCGGCGCCCTGGTCGCCGAGCCATGCAGTGGCGAAGGGCCCCGAGGCCATGGCGGTCAGGTCGATGATGCGAATGCCCGCGAGGGGTCCCGGCATGGCGGGCGAGCTTAGGGAAGGACTGCACCGCGCGCAGACCCGCGGCAAGCGAGCGACGAACGCCGGCTACCGACTCCAGAGAGTGAGGCCGGAGAGGTCCCGATCCTTCCGGGTCATCCCGAGTGCCAGGAGGTACCCGACCGCGAAGGCCAGCAGGTTGCCGAGTGCGGCCGTGTAGTAGGTGTCGAAGGGGACGCTCCACGCGTCGGGGAAGAGGCCCATCGTCCACAGCGTGAAGGCCGCGGTGCACCCGATCCCGCCCCAGATCGCGCGGGCATCTCCGCGTCGGGTGGTGAAGCCGATGGCATAGATGCCCAGGATGCCGCCCCCGAGCAGGGAGGTGAGCTTGATGGAGATGTCCTGCAGCGTCGGACCCTCGGCGTAGAGCAGCCCGGTCGCGCCGGCGATCATCCCGACGCCGGCGAGCCCGGCGATCGCCCAGGCGACACGCAGGTAGTGCTGCTCGCTGCGATCGGGTGCCCAGTGACGGCGATAGACGTCCACGATCGCGACGGTGGAGATGGCGTTGATGCTCGAGTCCAGGGACGACATCCCGGCGGCCAGGGCCGCGGCGACGACCAGACCGGCGATTCCCGGTGGCAGATGGTGGAGGACGAACCAGGGGACGATCTCCTCCGCACGTCGCGTGCCGTCGAGCATGGCGCTCGCCTCGGGGTCGGGAAAGACCGTGAAGAGGGCGAAGAGCGCCGTCCCGAGGAACATGTAGAAGAGCCAGGTCGGCATCGCGACCGCGACCGCCCACAGCAGCGACTTCCTCGCCTCGCGCAGGGAGCGCGCCGCGCAGTAGCGCTGCACGTAGTGCTGGCTGGTGGTGTACTCCGTGAGGAAGAAGGAAGCGCTCATCAGGAGCATCAGGGGGGCCGTCTTGGTGCCCAGGTCGAATCCCCAGCCCAGGGGTACGAGCTCGCCGTCGATGTGAGTTCCCAGACTGAGCTTGTCGTGGGCGGCGGCCACCTCGAAGATCTGGGACAGGCCCCCGGGCAGGAGGTTCACGATGACGGCCAGGCACAGCAGGCTCCCCGATGCGAGCACCACGGTCTGAACGACGTCGGTCCAGATCACGGCGTCGATCCCGCCGAGGACCGTGTAGGCGGTGACGAAGATGCCCGCCGCGACGATGCAGGTGGTGACCTCGAGGCCCGTCAGCTGGTGGGCGAGCAGCGCGATCAGGTAGAGGACCAGGCTCAGGCGCAGGAGCTGGGCCAGGACGTAGGTCGCCGCACCGTAGACCCGGATGGAGGGGCCGAAGCGCTCCTCGAGGTACTCGTAGGCCGAGGTGGTGCGGCCCCTGCGGAAGAAGGGCACGATGATCCAGCCCGCGATCAGGGCCGCGATCGGCATGCACGCGTAGGGGAGGAAGCGGACCCAGGTCGTCTTGAAGGCATCGGCGGGCATCGAGAGAAAGGTGATCGAGCTGATCGCCGTTCCGACGATGGAGAGGCCCACGGCCCAGCCGGGGAAGGAACGGCCGCCCAGGAAGTACTCCTCCGTGTCCCGGTTGCGGCGGGCGAAGAAGAGTCCGAGGGCGAGCGTGCCGGCGGCGTAGAGGGCGATGGCGCCCCAGTCGAGCCAGTGGAGCTGCATGGGCGCGCCGCAGGATAGCGACTCCGGGTTGGCGCCCGGCCCGATCGTGATGTAGCTCCTGACGCGACCTTCGCAGGAGTCGCGCTTGCAGCTGCCGTCCCGGGGCCATCCGCTCCACACCCGATCGCTCACCCTGGTCGTGACCTGCCGCGAAGACGGACGCTGGCATGCTCGCGGAGACGTCATCGACCTGCGCAAGACCGGCTTCGTCCCGCTGGCCGCCGACATCCAGCCGGCCGGGATCATCCACCAGATGAGTATCGACCTGGTGGTGGACCCCGCCGCCTCCCGGATCGACGAGGTCGCGGTCGAGCAGCCGGTCGTGGCCATCGAGCCCGGCCCGCTGTGGGGCGGGGAGTCCTGCCGCGACCCGGCTCCCCGGCTGCTGGCCCTGCGCGGAGAGCACCTCGACTCGGAGCTTTCCCGAAGCCTGAGCGATGCGTTCGGCGGGCCGCGGGGATGCTCGCACCTGCTGACCCTGTTCCAGCTGATGGCGGGAGGGCTGCAGCGCGCGCTCGCCCTCGAGGCGGCGGGCGGCGGTCCCACGCGGCAGGCGCAGGAGCGTCTCTTCCGGCGAGCGGTCTTCGTGGACGGCTTCCAGGACGACGACGACGCCATCCTCCTGGCCGTGCAGCTCGCGGACTTCCACACGCGCCCCGCTTCCGATTCCCGCGCGCTGTCCATCGACCGGCTGGCCGGTCAATCGGACGTGCGCTTCTTCGCGCGCGTCGATCCCGAGAGCCGCACCCTCGCGGGTCTTCGTCTCGCCCAGCGCCAGCGCGACGCCGACACCCTGGGCAGCGCAAGGTGGCAGGACCGCAGCGCCCGCGTCGCGTCGCTCGAGGGTGCGTCGGTGGCGGGGGGGCTGGCCCGCCGGCTCTTCGGGATCTTCCCCGCGTCGGAGGAGCGTCTGCTCCTCGACACCACCCTCCAGCTGGCACCGGGTTACATCCAGGTGATGGCCGCGGTGCTCGACCGCTGGTTCGAAGGTCGCCCTCGCGGCTCGGGTCCGCCGCAGCCCGGAGCGGGACCCCCGGGAGCCGTCGGAGGCCTGCCCGACTCCTGCTACATGTGGCGGAGCGAGGGGCAGATGGTGAAGATCCGCGGCGTCGAGTGAAGGTCAGCGTCGGGCCAGGGCGTCCCGGACGCCGTCCGCGCAGCGAACCGCGATCTGGCTGGCGGACAGCTCGGCCAGCTCCTCGCAGAAGACCTCCACGCCGAGCGGTGCCGGCGACCGGCCGTCGCGCAGGAAGCGCAGGATGCGAGGCAGGTCGATGTCGCCTTCGCCCGGAACCCGTCGCCGCTTGAGGGTCTCCTCGACGGGGTCCGCCTCGGCGGTGAGCGGCGCGTCGTCCAGCTGCACGGCCAGGATCCGGTCGGCCGGAACCCGCTCGACGAGCTCGTCGTCGGAGAGCGGGCCGCGGAAGTGATGCCAGGTGTCCAGCATGATGCCGCCGTTGGGTCGGTCGGCGCTCTCGACGATGGCCAGCGCGTCGAGGGCCGTCGCGATCTGGGTCCAGGGCATGAACTCCAGGTGCACGAGCAGTCCCCGCTCTGCAGCCCGGTCGCAGAGGGCGGCGAAGGACTCGACGATCTGGTCTCGGGGCAGGGGGGCGGGCGTGAAGACCACGCAGTTGATCCCGCGGCCTCCGATCGACTCGGCAATCTCGTAGCACTCGGCTTCGCTGGTCGTGAAGGGCTCCGGGATCGGCGCGACCTCGGGCAGCCAGGTCATCAACGGGTCGAGCTCGGCGATCTCGAGCCCGCGATCCGCCAGGGTGGCGCGAAGGGTCGCAGCGTCCAGGCCTTCGGCCCGGGCGCGGCGCACGTCCGACGGGAAGAGCGACAGCCCGCGATAGCCCCCCGCGACGGCAGCTTCGACTCGCTCCGGAAGGGAGGCCGAGGCCAGGGTGCCGGCGCACAGGACGAGATCCCCGGGTCCGAGGGCCATCGTCAGGCCCGCTCGTCGCGCACGAGGAAGAGCGTCGCGAAGACGACGAGGTTCATTGCCGCGAAGACCGAGAACGCCAGGTCGTAGCTGCCCAGCCGATCGTGGACCTGGGCGGCGAAGATGGCGCCCAGGGATCCGCCGGGCAGCGCCAGCATCAGCGCGCCGTAGACCTCCGCCATGTATCGCTCCCCGAAGCAGCGGTTGATGATGAGGGGATACACCACGTCCCGGGCGGCGGTCGAGAACCCGTAGGTGGCGACGAAGATCCAGATCAGCGGGTCGTTGGGCAGGAGCAGCAGCACCAGGGAGCTGGCCGTCAACAGCCCGTGGTCGAGGAGGATGGCGGTCTTCTCGGGGATGTAGTCCGCGATGGCACCGAGAACGATCTTGCTGACCAGCCCGAAGGCGAGTGCCCGGCTGAAGAAGGCCGTCGCGCGTTCGATCGGCATGCCCGCGTCCGTCAGGAACAGGACCATGTGGTCGATCAGGCCGACGAAGTAGAAGAAGAAGCTGAAGAGGCTGCCCGCGAGGATCCAGAAGGTCCGGGTGCGCACCGCCTGCTTGAGGCCCATGTCGCTCTCGTCTCCGATCCGGCCCGTGGCCAGCTCCGTGGCGTCCCGGTCCACGGCCCGGTCGCGGGCCAGGACGAGCACGGCCGGCACGATCACGAGAAGGGCGCCGGCCCCCATGGTCACGAACGCCGCGCGCCAATCGTGGGCCCGGGCGATACCGACCCACCAGGGAACGAGCAGGAAGCCCGCCAGATTCGACCCGGAGTAGACGAGACCGAGCGCCAGTCCCCGCCGTCGCTCGACCCAGTTCGTGACGAGCTGGCCCACGCTGATGTCGCCGAGCCCCACGATGGCCAGGGACGACAGCATCAGCAGCAGGTACAGATGGGTCAGGCTCTGGATGCGTGCGAGCAGCAGGTAGGTGACACCGATCAGCACCGCCGAGAGCAGCAGGGTCCGCTGCGCTCCGGTCCGGACGATGACGAAGCCCAGGATCGGGCTGGCGACCGACATGGCGATCAGCTGGGGGACCCGGACGGCGAAGTACTCGGTCCGGGTCCATCCGAAGTCCGCCAGGATCATCGACGCCAGAGGCGAGAACACGTAGCCGTAGCCGAGTGCCAGCTGGCAGATCAGACAGCCGAGGACGACCGCGGCGGCCCGACCCCGGAGATCGCCGAGGAAGGGGAAGCGCTCGGGCCGCGCCCCGACTAGAGCCACGGGGCCAGCCGTCGTGCGGGCTCGCGGCCTCGTTGCGGCAGCTTCTCGTCGAAGCGGCGGTCGATCAGGGGACCGCGGTCGTTGCCGTCGCCGAAGCCGATCGCGACCAGGGGAATTCCCACGAAGCAGAGCTGGAGCGCCACGACCGCTGCCAGCACGTGGCTGCGCGCTCGAGCCGCGAGCCCGTCCAGGGCGGCGCCGGCCACGAAGGCGAGGGTCAGCCCCGTCGTGGCAAAGAGCTCCCAGTCCCAGGGGCCCCAGAGCGGTCGCGTCGTGGCAGCGGCGATGCAGAGACCCGCGAGCGAGACCAGCAGGAAGGAGAGGGGGCGTGAGGCGAAGCTCCGAGCGGGGCGGGTCACGGCCAGGCCCAGCGCGACGGCGATCGAGCCACCCGCCAGGACGAAGCCGGCGTTGGCGAGGTACTTGAGGTGTCCGACGCCGAGGAAGACGTAGTCGGTACCGAGGTCCGACGCGATCCCGGACCCGCGCACCCAGCCCCGTGCTCCGCCGAGGGCGGCCCACAGAACGGTCGACGCAGGGTACTCCCGGGGCTCGAAGAGCAGCAGGTACAGAACGTGGATCGTCAGGGGTGCCAGCGCGGCGGCGAGCCCGAGCGCGGCCTGGCCCGGGCGGTCCCGCAGGAGCACGAGCAGGCCGGGCAGCAGCAGCAGGGCGAAGGGCTCCAGCCAGATGGCGACTCCCAGCGCGATCGCGGGCCCGAAGGGGCCTGCCGGCGTCGCGAGATGACGGAGACCGAGCGCGTAGTAGACCCCGACCGACGCGAGCAGGAAGGGCTGCAGGTCGACGCGACCCGCCACGGCCGCGCCGACTCCACCCGAGAAGGCCAGCAGGGGAACCGCGAAGCGAGCATGGCCTTCCGGTGACAGCCAGCGGGCGGCGCGGATCGTCGCCAGCACCGCGAGCCCGCCCGCGATGCCCGACAGCAGACCCGGCAGGAAGCTCGGAGACAATCCGAGAGCGCGACTCGCATGGAGCAGCCGTCCCATCAGCCACAGCCCGCCGGGCTCGGGGTAGAGGTAGCGACCCGGAAGGAGGAGGGTCTCGACGGTTCGTTCCATGTCGGGCGCCAGGAAGCGATCTCGCAGGAGCCACACGAGAGCGAGCGCGGCGAGGGCGCCGAGGACCGGCCGGAGTGTCGGGGGCAGCACCACGGCGCGCTCGCGAAGCCAGCTTGCCGCCGTGAGGACGCCGCGTCGCGCCTCCTCGGTGGTCAGCAGCAGGCCGAGACCCGCCAGGATCAGTGCGATCTCGAGCGGGAGCGAGACGAGCAGCTTGAAGCCCCAGGCGTGGCGGGCGAAGGGCAGGTAGCCCCAGGTCGTCGCACACAGCAGCAGCCAAGCGCCGAAGGCCAGGACGGAGACCCAACGAACCCCGGCTGCGGGAGTGGGGGTCCGGGCACCGGTCCCGTCGGAGGCTGCGGCCATTCCGCCTTCAGCGCCGGGTCTGGGAGAGGTCGCGAACCGCGCCGCGCGATGCACTGGTGGTGAGCAGCGCGTAGGCCTGCAGGGCAGCCGAGACCTTGCGGTCGCGCGGCCCGGGACTCCAGGGCTCGGCTCGTCGTTCCATGGCCTCTCGGCGCTTCGCAAGCTCTTCGTCGTCGACCGAGAGTCGGATCGAGCGCTCGGGGATGTCGATCTCGATCGCGTCGCCTTCCTCGACGAGGCCGATCTCCCCGCCTTCGGCGGCCTCCGGGGAGACGTGTCCGATCACCAGTCCCGACGAGCCGCCACTGAAGCGGCCGTCGGTGACGAGTGCGCAGCTGCGTCCCAGTCCCTTCGACTTGATGTAGGAGGTCGGGTAGAGCATCTCCTGCATGCCCGGTCCACCCTTCGGTCCCTCGTAGACGATCACGATGACGTCGCCCTCGCGGATCTCGTCCGCGAGGATCGCCTTCACGGCGGCGTCCTGGGACTCGTACACGCGCGCGCGGCCCGTGAAGCGGTGGATCGAAGCGTCGACTCCCGCGGTCTTCACCACGCAGCCTTCCCGGGCGATGTTGCCGAAGAGCACGGCGAGGCCACCGTCGGCGCTGTAGGCGTGCTCCCGCTCCCGGATGCAGCCGTTCTCCACGTCTGCGTCGACTTCCTCGAAGTACTTGTCCTGGGAGAAGGCTTCCGTGGTGCGAACCCCGCCCGGCGCGGCCAGGGCCCGGTCCCGGGCCGACTGCTTGGCGGTGGGACGGCGAATGTCCTCGGCGTCGATGGCTTCGCCGAGGGTCGCACTGTGGACCGTGCCCGCGTCGCGGTGGATCAGGCCGGCGCGGTCGAGCGCGCCCAGCAGGGTGAAGATCCCGCCCGCCCGGTGCACGTCTTCGATGTGGAAGTCGGGTGTCGAGGGCGCCACCTTGCACAGGTGCGGGACCTTGCGCGAGAGCGCATCGATGTGCCGCATCTCGAAGCCGACCCCCGCCTCCTCGGCCGCTGCCAGCAGATGCAGGATCGTGTTCGTGGAACCGCCCATGGCGATGTCGAGGGTCATCGCGTTCTCGAACGCCTCGAAGCTCGCGATGTTGCGCGGGAGGACCGATGCGTCGCCTTCGACGTAGTACCGCTCCGCCAGGGAGACGATACGCCGTCCCGCGTCCTCGAAGAGCTCCCAGCGACGGGCGTGGGTTGCCAGCAGGGTTCCGTTGCCCGGAAGGGCCAGGCCGATCGCCTCGGCCAGACAGTTCATGCTGTTCGCCGTGAACATGCCGCTGCAGGAGCCGCAGGTGGGGCAGGCCGAGCGCTCCAGGGACTCGAGGGCCTCGTCGCTCACGCTGCTGTCGCCCGCGGCGATCATGGGATCGATCAGGTTGAGGGACAGGGGGTTCCCGTCGCGGTCGCGGGTTCCGTGGGACTTGCCCGCCTCCATGGGCCCGCCAGTCACGAAGATCGTGGGAATGTTCAGTCGGAGACAGGCCAGCAGCATCCCGGGCGTGATCTTGTCGCAGTTGGAGATGCAGACGAGCGCGTCGGCCACGTGGGCCTGGACCATGTACTCGACCGAATCGGCGATCAGGTCCCGGCTGGGCAACGAGTAGAGCATCCCGTCGTGACCCATGGCGATGCCGTCGTCGACCGCGATGGTGTTGAACTCGGCGGCGTGGCCACCGGCCTCCTGGATGACGGTCCGCACGCGTTGCCCGAGCTCGTGCAGGTGCACGTGTCCGGGGACGAACTGCGTGAAGCTGTTGGCGATCGCGATGATCGGCTTGCCGAAGTCGGCGTCGGTCATGCCGGTCGCCCGCCACAGGGCGCGTGCGCCCGCCATGTTGCGGCCGTGGGTGGTTCGGCGACTGCGGTATCCGGGGCCCGACATCGCCCTCACTGTAGCTACCCTCCGCGCTTCCGACGAACGCCGAGACGAACACGAAGAGGGGCGGGCATGAGGGTCCTGGTCATGGGTGGCACCCAGTTCAATGGCTATGCGCTCGTGCGCGAGCTGGTTCGCCGGGGGCACGAGGTGACGATTGCGAACCGGGGTCGCACCGAAGCTCCGCTTCCCGGCAGCGTGAAGCGCCTGGTCTGCGACCGGACCGACCCGCAGGCGATGCGCGAAGCCCTGGGCGGGCTCGAGTTCGACTGCATCCACGACGTCAGTGCCTACCGTCCGGAAGACGTCGAGCGGATGGTCGAGCTCTTCCGGGGCCGCTGCGGGCACTACGTGTTCGCCAGCTCGACGGTCATCTACGCCGCGACCCACGACCTCCCCATCGGCGAGGGCCACCCGGTCGACCGCAGCGCGCAACAGAACGAGTACGGTCTGAACAAGCTCCTGTGCGAGGACCTCCTGCTGCGCGAGTACCGGGAGAACGGCTTTCCGGCGTCGATCACCGCGTACTCGATGGTCTTCGGGCCGCGCAACATCATTCCCGACCGCGAGCAGCGCATGCTCGTCCGGCTCGCGCGAGGACGGAAGGTCCTCGTCATGGGGGACGGGACGACCGTCGGGCAGGTCGGGCACGTGGAGGATCAGGCCCGGGCCCTGTGCGCGATGATGCAGAACCCGAAGACCCTCGGCCGGCGCTACAACCTGACGGGCGGTGACTGCTATACGGACGAGGGCTATGTCGACGTCTTCGCCGAGACGGTCGGCGTCGAGCCGGAGAAGGTGTGGCTGCCGGCGCCCTACCTGGACGACCTGTACGCGGGTCGCGAGGTGCTGGGAGGTCGCCTCGAGGTCAAGGCCGACACCCGCAGCCGGGACGAGGCCCGGCAGCGCTCCCTCTTCGGCGTCCAGCGCATCATGCAGCGCATCGCTCCCCACCTGCATCACTGGAACCGCAGCGTCTTCTTCAGCATCGAGCGTTTGAAGGAGGACACGGGCTGGCGGCCCGAGTACACCTTCCGCAGCGCCGTCCAGCAGACCTGGGACTGGATGCAGTCCGAAGGGCTCGATCGCAGCCTGGAGTTCGACTTCGGGTTCGAGGACGAGCTGATCGAGCGCTTCGGCCAGGGCTCGGTCTAGACCAGTCGTTCCTTCTCCGCCGACTCCTCGGCCACGCGCGCCCGGATCTCCTCGCGGAGCTGCTGCTTCGCGATCTTGCCCCCGGACCCGCGCGGAAGCGCGTCGCGCAGCTCGAGCCGCTCGGGCCAGCTCTCCTTGGAGACCTGGCGCGCCCGGAGATGGTCGAGCAGCTCGGAGAGCTCGAGCGAGGTGCCCGGCCGCAGCTCGGCGTAGACGCACACGCGCTCCCCGAAGACCGGGTCGGGCATGGCCACCGCTGCGGCCAGACGCACCGCCGGGTGGCTGGCCACCTCCTGCTCGACCGCAGGACCGCTGATGTTCTTCCCGCCGCGGATGATGAAGTCGTCGGTGCGCCCGACCACCGTGAGGTAGCGATCGGCATCGAGGGTCACGACGTCGCCGAGCATCATCCAGCCGTCGGCTCGCACCAGCTGCGCGTTCGCTTCGTCGTCGTTCCAGTAGCCGCGACTCAGGGTCGGCCCCCTGCACCCCGGCCGACCGCGCCCCGTCTCGGTCACGTCGTTGCCGGCATCGTCGAAGAGCCGCACCTGCATCTCCGGGATCGCACGGCCGGAGCTGTGGAGCCGGCGATCGCGGTCGTCCGCGAGGGAGGTGCCGCTGACGGCACCGGTCTCGTTCGAGCCGTAGAACTGCAGCACCGTGGCGCCGGACCCTTCCTCGAACTCGGCCGCGCGTGCTGCCGGCACCACCTCGCCGCCGGTGTAGAGCACCCGCAGTGCCGACAGGTCGTGTCGTCCCCAGGATGGCGACTCGAGCAGCATCACGAACTGGGTCGAGACGGCCGCCAGGATCGTCACGCGGTGCCGCTCGAGCAGCTCCAGGGTCTCTTCGGGGGAGAAGCGCGCCGACAGGACGGTGGGGACGCCCAGCACCGTCGGAGTCACGTGGCTGGTCCAGATGCCGAAGCCGAAGGGTGCCGGGACGACGCTCATGAAGGCATCGTCGGCCGTGAGCGCACCGGTCCGGACGGCCAGCTCGTGGAAGGCGAGCCAGCGCCGCTGGTCGTGGACGACGACCTTCGGCATGCCGGTGGTTCCCGAGGTGGAGTTGAGGAGCGAAACCTCGTCGGGTCCGAGCGCGCGATCGCGGGGCGGGGGCGCGGTCGCGGACTGCGTCTCTTCGGGTCGCAGGTGCCGCAGCGTACCGCCCGCTTCGGCCCTCAGGAACTCCGCGACCTCGCGCTCCTGGTGGACCCGCTCGCTGACGAGCGCGCGCGCACCGGCCACGCCGAGCAGATGCGCGATCTCCCGGTAGCCCGCGCGCGGACCGATGCCCAGCGCGATCACGCCGGCCCGCTCGCAGCCCACCAGGGCCGCGTGCACCTCCGGGCCGTCCGGGAGCAGGACCCCCACCCGATCTCCGCTTGCCAACCCCTCGGAGACGAGACGCGCCGCCCAGGCATCGGCGCGCGCGTCGTAGTCCGCCCAGGTCGTGATGCCCTCGGTCGTGAGGTAGGCGGCGGAGCCCGGCCGCGACTGCGCCCACGCGGCGACGCGGCTTCCGATGGAGCTCATGCGCCCCCCGGACGCATCGGAGCTAGAAGGTCACCGGGAACTTCGCGTATCCCTGGACGAAGTCCGTGACGAGTCGCTCGACGCCCGGGAGGTCGAGCGCGTACTCCGGTGCGGCGCGAAGCAGCTCTTCGAGGCAGACCTTCGCCTCGAGGCGGGCGACGTTGATCCCGATGCACGAGTGGGCGCCGTAGCCGAAGGACAGGATGCGCGCCGGTTTGCGGTGGATGTCGAAGCGCTCGGGATCGTCGAACTCCCGCTCGTCGTGGTTGCCCGACGGATACAGGAAGAGGATCGGTTGGCCGGGCGTCAGGGTCTTCCCGTGGAACTCCACCTCCTTCGTGACGGAGCGACACAGGAACTGGGTGGGCATGTCGTAGCGCAGCCCCTCGGTGAAGGCGTCGGGCAGCAGGGACTCGTCCGCCACGCACTCGGCGCGCTGCTCGGGGTGCTCTCCCAGGCGCCGCACGATGTCCGCGAAGGTCTTCGGGAAGGTCTCCGAGCCTCCGATGATGAGCATCGCGAGGTGCGACGAGATGGCCGCGTCGTCAAGCTTCTCTCCGGCGACCTCGCAGCTGAGGAGGGTCTGGAGCACCGAGTCGGGGCCGGGGCTCTTGCGCCGCTCGGCGATCAGCTTGCGGAAGTAGGCATCCATCTCGCCGAATGCCGCCAGACCGTCCTCGGTCATTCCTTCGACGCCCTCCTGCCGAGCGAAGAAGCGCCAGACCAGGTCGTTCAGGTAGGGCCCGTCCTCGACGGGGAGTCCGTTGACCGTGCAGGCCACCGTCACGGCGATGGGCGCCGAGTAGTCGCCGATCACGTCGATCCGACCGGCGTCGCGCGCTTCGGCCAGGCTCTGTCGCGCCATCTCCCGGATCTTCGGCTCCAGCGGGGCCACCTCGGGTGCCGCGAAGTAGGCGCGCATGGACGAGCGCAGCTTCGAGTGCTCCGGCGGGTCCATGAGGTTGAGCATCGGCGTCACTGGCTGCACCTTCGTGAGCAGGTGGGCCGAGGTCGTGCCCCGGGTGGCGGTGAAGTGCTTCGTGTCGGCCGACGCCTTCCAGATGTCCTCGAAGCGCGAGAGCGCCCAGCAGTCCCACTTCTCGCAGTAGTAGGCCGGCGCCTCGTCCCGCATCCGCTTGTAGATGGGACCGGGGTCGCGCATGACTTCTTCGGAGAAGGGATCGTATTCGACCATTTCGGTCTCCTGGCTCGAGCTCCTGGTCCGGTCCCGGGCTCGGCCTCCGGGCGGGGGAACGGCGGCCCCGAGGGTGCAGGGGCATGAAAAGGAACGGAACGTACTGTATCGTAATGTCGTCCCGCGGGCGTGTCCCAAGGTGGCGAATTCGCTCGGATCCTGCCCATGAGCTCGAACTCCAACCCGACCGCAGCAACCGGCGAGCCCGTGGGCTCCACCGCCGGCCGACCGCGCAGCGAGGAGGCCCACAAGGCGATTCTCGATGCGACCCTCGAGCTGCTGGTGGAGGTGGGCTTCTCGTCGATGACCGTCGAGGGCATCGCCAGCCGCGCCGGTGTCGGCAAGGCCACCATCTATCGTCGCTGGCCCTCGAAGCTGCCCCTCGTCGTCGAGGCATTCGGCCAGCTGCCCGGGTTCGAGGACGTCGACACGGGCAGTCTCGAGGACGACCTGAAGAAGATGCTGCGCGCCTATCTGCAGGCCTTCAACTCGACGCCTCTGTCGGCGGTGCTGCCCAGCCTGGCCGGGGAGCGGGCCCACAACCCGCAGCTGTCGGAGCTGTTCGAGCCGGTGAGCAAGGGGCGGCGGCAGCCGCTCGTGCAGGCCTTCGAGCGGGCGGCCGCACGCGGCGAGATCCCCGCGGACACCGACCTCGAGTTGGCCGCCGATCTGGTCGTCGGACCCATCGCGGTGACGCTCTTCTTCAAGGGCGGACGTCTCAACCCGCGGATGGTGGGCCCGGTGGTCGAGATGGCGCTGGCGGGGATCCGCTCGCGCTAGCGGGTGGCGCGTCGGTGTCGCTGGCGTCTCACCGCGGCGAGCGTTGCCAGTACCGCGAGTGCCGAGAAAGCGGCGCCCGGCTCGGGCAGGGTGAGCGCGTTGGCGGCGTCGTCCAGGGTTCCGAGGCTGCCGAGGTCGGTCGCGACGGCCGTCATGGGGTCGATGGACAGCAGGTTGCCGACGTTCGCCTCGTTGCCGTTGGGCACCGTGTACAGCACGTC
>JANQSB010000417.1 GCA_028284295.1 Myxococcota bacterium
CTGTGGGTGACCCAGGCCGCCGTCATGGCGGGGGCCGAGCGCATCATCGCCATCGACACGAACCCCGGGAAGTTCGAGCTGGCCACCCAGCTCGGCGCCACCGACTGCGTGGACGCGAAGGCGGCCGACGATCTCGAGGCTGCGATCATCGAGATGACCGATGGCGGCGTCGACTACTCGTTCGAGTGCGTGGGCAACGTCGAGCTGATGGGCACGGCTCTGCGCTGCTGTCACAAGGGCTGGGGCGAGGCGATCATCGTCGGGGTCGCCGGCGCCGGGCAGGAGATCCACGCGCGACCCTTCCTCCTGGTCACCGGCCG
Source organism: Myxococcota bacterium (assembly GCA_028284295.1). Lineage (GTDB taxonomy): Bacteria > Myxococcota_A > UBA9160 > UBA9160 > UBA4427 > JAJDAN01. Next base: position 321 of record JANQSB010000417.1, read on the forward strand.
CTCCTGGCGCGGATCGGCCTTCGGCGGCGTCAAGGGTCGCACCGAGCTGCCGCGCTTCGTCGACCGCTACATGTCCGGGCGGATCAAGATCGACGAGCTGGTCACCTTCAGCTTCCCGCTGGACGAGATCAACACGGCATTCGACCGCATGCACGACGGCAGCGCGATCCGAAGCGTGATCCAGCTGTAGGGCGGGCCGGTCGTCTCAGATCGCTGCCGAGAGCACGAGCCTCGCGGCGATCACGCTGAGCACCGTCTTGTAGAGCCTCACGAACCAGACCTCGTCGACGTGCTCGAGGATGCGGCTGCCGAGCCAGGTGCCCGCGACCACGCAGCCTGCGAGGATCGCCAGCACCGCGGTCCACTCGGCGAACGCGAAGCCCGCGAGTCCGAAGACCGCGATCTTCGCGAGGTGGCCGAAGGCCTGGCAGGCGGCCTTGGTGCCGATGAGCTGGAAGCGCGTCAGGCCCAGGTTCAGGAAGAAGGGGGCGATCAGGGGGCCGGTGGCGCCGACGGTCATGTTCACCACGCCGACGACTCCGCCGAGCACGAAGAAGCGACGGCGCGGGTTGGCGTCCTGGGGATGGGTTCCCAGCAGCATCAGGCTCGGCGCCCAGGTGGCGAAGAGGACGAAGACTCCGATCAAGCCCTTGGCGACGTCGGGGGGAATGCGCTCGGCCAGGAGCAGTCCGACGAAGCCCATCGGCAGCAGGAGCACGCTGTAGCGCCAGATCACGTCCCAGCGCAGGTGCTCGCGCTGGATGAAGGTTCGCGACCCGTTGGAGACCAGCTGCACGGCGCCGTGCAGCGGGATCACCACCAGGGGCGGCAGGAAGAGGAGCATCACCGCGAGCAGGGTGATGCCGCCCGCCATGCCGACGATGGCGGAGAGAACGGCGGTGAGCAGGGCGGCACCGGCGAGGATCGCCAGCTCCCCGGCACCGATGGGGATCAGGTCCAAGGGCCGGCTCCCGAACCCGTGCGCGACCCTGCTGCCTCGGCCGCTCCCATCACGCCGCCTCGTGCTCGGCGCCCGGGCTGCGGCTGCGTTGCCCACAGCTCGACCTGGAGGCCTGCGGGATTCCGGTGCGCGGGGCTCATGGCCTTCCTCCGGTGGGCCGCTATGCTAGACGCATGGGTGAAATTGATCAACGTAGATCGATAAATCAACTAACGGATTCACCGTCCGGGGATCCTGACGCTCTCGAGAACAGCGAAGGGGACGGGAGCGGGGCCGGGGAGCAGTATCTGAGCGCCCCGGACGCGGCGGCCTTCCTCGGAGTCAAGCTTCCCACCCTGTACGCGTACACGAGCCGCGGGATGATCCGGAGCGTGCCGGGGGACCGGGGCCGGGTCCGTCGCTACCTGCGCGCCGATCTCGACCGTTTGAGGGCACGACGCGATGCCCGGGCGGGACACGGGCCCCTGGCCGCTGGGGCCCTGCGCTGGGGAGAGCCGGTCCTCGACACCTCGATCACGTCGATCCCGCCCGACGAGGGACCGCTCCACCGCGGTCGCGCGGCGGTGGAGCTGGCCTCGGAGGACTGCCCCTACGAGGCGTTGGCGGAGATGCTCTGGACCGGTGCGGAGATCCCGGAGGACCCGGACGACGTCGATCGGCTCACCTATCTCTGGGGGCCGAGAGGCCTCGGTGTTCCCGAGGCTCCACTGGTGGACCTCCTGACCGAGCCGGTCTTCCCGATGAACGTGCTGGGGGTGGTCGTTCCGCTTCTCGCCGCCCGCGATCCGGGCCGTTTCGTCCAGCGCTCGGAGGCCGTCGCACCCCGGGCTCGAACGCTGATCGTGCGCATGGCAGCGAGCCTCGGGCTCTGTTCGGGTCGCGAACGGCTCGCCGCCGCGCTGGGTGCTCAGGGCGTGGCCGAGACGGTCGCCGTGGCCCTCGACGCCGACCACGGAGCGGAAGGGGTCCGGGCGGTGAACCGCGCCCTGGTGCTGACTGCCGACCACGAGCTGAATCCCTCGACCTTCGCGGCCCGGGTCGCTGCCTCCACGGGTGCCGACGTCTACGCCTGTGTGCAGGCCGCCCTGGCCACCCTGTCCGGCCCCCGCCACGGCGGCGCGTCGGATCGCATCGAGGCCCTGGTCGCGGAGATCGGTGACCCCGCGCGCACCGAGCAGGTGGTGCACGATCGCGCGCGACGCGGGGAGCGGGTCGAGGGCTTCGGCCATCCCCTCTACCCCAAGGGCGACCCACGCGCGGTGGTCCTGCTGGAGCTCGCGAAGGGGCTGGCTCCGGAGCGCCCGGCCGTTCGTACCTGCCTGGAGCTGGTGGAGGTGGTGCGCCACGGCGAGGGGGGCTCGGCGACCCTCGACCTGGGGCTGGTCGCGCTGGCGGCGGCTCTGGGCCTGCCAGCCGGCGCGGCCGCGGGACTCTTCGCCGTCGGTCGCGCGGCGGGCTGGGTGGCACACGCCCTCGAGCAGTACGAGGCCGGCTACCTACTGCGTCCGCGCGCGCGCTACACGGCGACGGGTCGTCCGGCGCAGGCCGACTAAGGTCGCGAGCGCGGCGCCGGCCAGGACCGCAGCCGAGGGCTCGGGGACGTCCACCGCCGCAAAGCCGGGCACCAGGGCGGGATCCGGGAGGTCCTCGGGGAAGACCGCGTTCCCTGCATTGTCCGCGTAGCCGTCGATCGCGCTGATCAGCGAGCCTTCGATGTCGTCACCGTCGGTGGTCACGTTCTCGGTCACCCGGAAGACGATGCGGCCGACCCGGAAGGAGAGGTTCGTCGGGCCCGCGTCCGGTCCGGCCTTCGTGGTCGCGGCCTCGAAGCCCTCGGCGAGGCCGGGCTGGCCCGCGGAGCTCTCGGTCTCGCTGGCGATGCCCTGGGACAGGTTGACGAGCTCGGGCCCGAAGTTGTCGAAGCAGGCCGGCAGCTCGCCGAGCTGCTCCTCGATCAGCGGGTCGCAGGGGATCACGGCCTCGTGGGAGAACTCGAAGGTCTCGACGAGGTCGAGCTCGTCCCCGCCGTCGAAGTCGAACTCCACCGAGAGCGAGTACTGATCGACGCCCGCTCCGTCCACCGTGGCGATGATGTCCAGGGTGAGCTCGTCACCCGGCTCGGCTGCAATCGTGTTGGAGCCGATGGCGCCCGAGCCGGTGGTCGCCGTCCACTCCAGGTCGATGGTGAGGACGGCCCTTGCGGGGCTCGCGATGGTGGTGATCGCGAGGAGCGCACCCAGGAACAGAACCGGACACAGGCCCAGGCACGGGACCCGGCACCCGACACGTCGCGCGAAGACACGCGCCGATACGCAGGGCGCACCCCCGCGGCGGGGGTTCTTCGGCATCGAGCAGGGGGACATGGGGAGCTTTCGCGGCGGGGGGGCTTGCGAGGCGCGGGGAGCCTAACGCAATCCGCACCCGCTGACGGGCGCCGACAGGTCCGGCTGGACCGCGCGGTATGGCCGCCCGGCCACGAACGAGCGCAGCGACGCCGACTTGCGGGCCGGGGCTTCCGGTCGCGCTATCCGGCTGCCCCGGCGCCCTCGAGCCGGCTGAGCATCTGCCGTGCGGGCTCCGACCACTCCGGCTTCTCGGGCTCGTCTCCCGCCGCCTTCTGCTTGGCCTGCCGGCTCTCGAGCTCCGAGAGAGCCAGCTCCAGCTGCTCGATGGCCAGCTGCTTCTGCTCGTTCGCCTCGTAGGCGAGAGCCAGGTGATGGCGGGTGATTCCCATCTCGGGCGTTCCCGGCTCCAGACCCGCGACGGCCTCGCGCAGGTAGCCGACCGCCGCCGAGGGAATCCCGCGGCGGTAGAGGACCCAGCCCAGGGTGTCGGCCGCGCCCGGGCTGTCGGGCATGGCGGCCTTCGTCTCCTGCGCGAGGTCGAGGGCGCGTTCCAGGTTGCCGCCCGACTCGGCCAGGAGATAGGCGAGGTCGTTCTTCGCTTCGGCGAGCTGCGGGTCGAGCTCGATGGCCTTCTCGAGCGCGGAGATCGCCTCTTCCGAGCGACCTTCCGCCTGGTACAGGCTGCCGAGCACGTAGTGGATCTGCGCGGAGCCGGGGCTCTCGGCCAGGGCGGCCTGGTAGGTTTCGATCGCCTCGCCCACGCGCTCGCTTCGCTCGTACACAGCCGCCAGCTGCCGGTAGGCGGCGACGTTCGTGGAGTCGAGCTCGATGGCTCGTCGAAGAGCGTCCTCCGCAGCGGCCGTGTCGCCCTTCCGCAGCATGTAGGTGCCCAGCAGGCGCGCGTGCTCGGCGCTTTCGGGGTTGGCGGCGGCGGCGGCCTGGATGCGCGCTCCGGCGCGCTCGAGGTTGCCTCGTGCTGCGTCGACGCGCAGCAGCAGCGCCAGCACGCCGGGATCTTCGGGTGCCCGCTCCGCGGCACGCTCCAGCAGCGCTTCCGCCTGGTCCAGCTCGTCGATGACCAGGAAGACTCGCGCGCGGTCCGTCAGCACGGCGACGCTCGAGCGACCGTCCGGAATGCGCCGCGCCGCGTCGAGAGCCTCCTCCTTGCGCCCCAGGTTCGCGAGCGACTTGGCGACCAGCAGGCGGATCTCCGGGTCGGGATTCCGATTCAGGTAGGTCCGCCCCTCCTCGACCGCGTACTCGTACTCGCCCAGTGAAGCGTGGAGCAGCGCCAGCAGGCGGCGCGCATCACTGATCGTCCCGTCGAGCTCGAGCGCACGCGACACGTCGGCTCTTGCCGCGCTGTTGTCGCCCGTCAGGGCCCTCGCCGACCCCAGCACGAAGTAGGCGCGAGCCCACCCGGGACTGGCCTCCACGGCGCGCTGCAGGTAGGGGACGGCTGCGGCGGCGTCCTTGCGGGCGAGCTCGATGCGGCCGCGGACGAAGAGCGCGGGCCCGTGGGTGGGCGTCTCGGCCAGGATCGCGTCGGTCAGCTCGAGGGCCTCGGTGAGGAGCTCGGGCTGGTCGTTGAGGGCTGCGATCTCGGCCAGCAGCTCGGCGGTTCGCAGCTGCGCGCGTTCGTCGGCGGGCGCCACCTCGGTGGCGGTCCGCGACGCGGCCAGCGCCCCGGCCAGGTCACCATTGCTGCCGCGGACGCCCGAGAGCTGCAGGTGCACGTTCGGGTCGTCGGGAGTGAGCTGGACCGCCTCCTCGTAGAGTGCGAAAGCCTGCTCGTCCCGGTCGGTTCGCGAGTAGATCTGCGCCTGCAGGTACATGAGCTGGACTTCGCCGGCGGGATCGTCGTCGATCGCCGCGCGCGCCTCCTCGATCAGCGCGATCGCCTCGTCCCTGCGATCCGTCGACGCGAGGAGCGTTGCGAGCTCCTTGTAGATTCCCGCGACCTTCTCCGGTGGCGCTTTCTCGATGGCCATCTTGAAGACGTCGAAGGCCTCGTCCCGGCGCCCCGGGTCCTCCGCAAGGAAGCGGCCCAGCAGCTCGAAGGCCTCGTGGCCGGGCTTCACCTCCGTGATCTTGACGAAGAGCTCCTCGGCGTCGTCCCGGCGACCCGTCTGTGAGTACAGGTTGGCGAGCACGACGAGGTATCCCGGCTCCTCGGGCTTCAGCTCGACACAGCGGAGGAACGCGTCCTCGGCCTCATCCGCGCGCCCGAGCGCGGCTGCGGCTTGACCCAGGAGCAGGTGGGCGGCCGCGTCCTCCGGCCGCTCCCCGATGATCGCCTGCGCCTGCTGGTAGGTCTCCTCGAAGTCCTTGCCGACGAGTGCAAGCGAGCCGAGCTTCAGCCTGGCCTCGAGGTTGTCGGGGTCGAGGCGGACCGCTTCGGAGTACTCCCACAGTGCCTCGCGCAGCTTCTGCGTCGCGAAGTAGGAGTTGGCGAGCTCGTAGTGGGCCTCTGCGAGGTTGGGGTCGGCCTGGAGCGCCTTGCGGAACTCGATCGTGGCTTCGGCGTGATCTCCCGCTTCTGCGGCCTGGCGACCCGCAGCCATGTAGGCGGCGATCTTCTCCTCGTCGCTCTGGCATCCGGTGAGTGCTAGGGAGACGGCCGTTGCCACGGCGACTGCGTGCGCGAGGGCACGCTGAGTTCTGGGCGGAAGAGCGGACTGCATGACCTTGCACAACCTCGGCTTCGTTACCTGGACGCGTGGTTCCGGGTGTGTGGCGCCAGCGGGGTGGCGCGTTCGTGTTTCCCCATGGGGCTCGGATTCCAGGGGCTCGGATTCTAACGGCTCAGCGGCGGAGATCATACCACCTGGACAGGGTGTAATACCCCTCATCGTCCTGACTCCGCTCGGGTCTGGTGCTCGAGTCTCGTCTGGCTTTCGCGATCGCTTCCGGGTGCGCGTGACGACCCCATCCGGTCATTCGACGCGGGTCGACCGGAGCGGTCGATCGGGTGATCGGCCCATGGGCGTACGGTATGATCGGGCGTCATCCGCAACGGATGCACTCCGTACACTCGTCTGCTCTGGGGAGACATCGATGAAGCGCGCTGCAACGCTATTCACAATCCTGGGACTGGCTCTTGCCGCGCCCGCCGCCATGGCGAGCGATGTCTGTGATTACGACGGCGACGGCGCCGTCGGAGACGGCGATCGCGAAGCGATCCTCGCGGCCAGCGCGGTGACCGCGACCGAGGGCGACCCGGAGTGGAACGCGGCGATGGACCACGACGGAGACGGCGCCATCTCGCTGCGCGACGTCTCGAAGTTCCTGGAAGTCTGCAACTGAATCGGTACTGAAGCCCAGGTCAACGCCTCCGGCGCCTGGACTCGGCGAGTTCCCTCGGCGAGTTCAGGGCGCGGAGCCGAATCGGGGCCTCGGACCAAGGCCCCGATCTCAAGGAGAGCCACGCGATGCGCATCCTGTCCCACCTGACCGCCACAGCCTGTGTCCTGCTGCTCGCCGCCGCGAGCGCGTCCGCGTTCGAAGCGCGCCAGAGCGCGCGCAACTCGACGACCGTGAACCCCGGCGACACGGTCACCGTCGACGTGTTCTTCGACGCCACCGACGTCGGCATCAAGCTGATGACGATCGGCGTGCTCTTCGACCCGGTGGTGTTCACCTATGACGACGTCGCGTCGAACGCCCTGCCGATCGTCTACCCGGCGCCGCCGACCAGCTACGGAACGAATGGCGGTCAGCCCGGCTACATCCTCTACGCAGCGGGAGCGGGTGGTATGCCGCCGGTTCCCGCCACGGCCCTCTACCCGCAGCAGACGCCGCCCCAGTTCCCGTCCTGGCAGCTGTGGGTGAGTCCGCCTCCGGGCCTCGAGCAGATCAACCTGAACTTCGCCGAGGGCAACATCACCGACGAATTCGACACGCAGGTCACGGGCGACAACATCTGGATTGCGGGTCTGGTGCTCGAGGTCAACAACAATGCGCCGAACGGCACCAGCAACATCGACCTCTGCAACGACTGCTCGCCCGCCTTCATCCAGATCGGTGACACGATTCTCGACTCGAGCGAGTGGACCGTGGGACCCGATATCGTCGTGACCGTGCCCGAGCCTGCCGCCGCGATGCTCGCGGTGGGCGCCCTGGCCGGCGTCGCGGTGCTCGGAACGCGCCGCAATCGACGCCGCTAGCGCCACCCGACAGAAGCTGCGGCACTCCCGCAGAAGAGTTCGGAAGACTACGGCAAGCGCATTCGCGCTTGCCGTAGTCTCGTTTGTGGGCTGCTCCGAGGGCGCAGCTCCGTCTCCAGCGACCGAGCCCGTCGCCCCGGTCGTGGAAGCACCGCGCATCGTCCTCCTGGTGTCGATCGACACGCTGCGCCCGGACCATCTGGGCCTGTACGGCTACGAGCGCTTCACCTCTCCCGTGCTCGACGGCATCGGGCGCGAGGGCGTGGTCTTCGATGACGTGAGCTCTCCCGCCTCGTGGACCCTGCCCTCCCACGTGACCATGCTCACGGGCCTGTATCCGAAGTCCCACGGGGTCATCGACTCGACGACGATCCTGTCGGAGGGGATCCCGACGCTCGCCTCCCTGCTGGCCGAAGAGGGGTACACGACCGCCGCCGTCGTCAACGTCGAGTGGCTCCGCAAGGAGAACTACTACGTCACCCGGGACTTCCAGAAGTACCTGTGGGCACCCTCCAAGCTCGATCAGCGCTCTGCCAGCACCTGGGTCACGGACCAAGCCCTGCAGTGGATCGACGAGGCCGACGGCGAGCGTCTCTTCGTCTTCATGCACTACTACGATCTCCACTCGGACTACAAGGCAGAGGAGGCGTACGAGAAGCTCTTCGTGACGCCCTACGACGGGATCGCGGACGGCTCCGGCTGGCAGCTGCTGCAAATGCGGGTGGAGGACGAGTACATCGAGTTCTGCGCGAAGTACTACGAGAAGGAGCGTTGTCACTTCACGGATGAGATGAACTTCGACGACAAGGTCGTGAAGCCGGTCTTCGGCGAAGCGGACACGGAACACACGATCCAGCTCTACGACGCACAGATCCGCCAGCTCGACGCCGAGCTCGGTCGCTTCCTGGCGGCGCTCCGCCAGCGCGGCGTGCTCGACGATACGCTCCTCGTGGTCACCTCCGACCACGGCGAGGAGTTCGGTGAGCATGGCCGGTGGGAGCACTTCATCACCACCTACGAGGAGTCGATCCGCGTGCCGCTCATCCTCCGGGGGCCGGGGCTGCCGGCCGGCGTGCGGGTGGAGGCGCCGGTCTCCCTCGTCGACGTCGTGCCGACGATCCTCGCCCTGGCCGGTGCCGAAGCGCCCGGCGAGGTGGACGGAAGCTCGTTGCGCCCCCTGTGGAGTGGAGGCTCGGACGCTGCGTTCCGCGAGCGCTTGCTCTTCGGAGAGGCGTCGGGGTCCATGTCCTGGAACCTCAAGAACCCCGGGATCTTCCCCGTGTACCGGTCCGTGCGGCAGGGACGCTTCAAGCTCGTCTACGAATCGAAGTCCGACCGCTACCAGCTCTTCGACCTCGAGGCCGATCCGGGCGAGCAGGACGACCTTTCGGAGTCCGAGCCCGAGCGCTTCGCCGCGCTGAAGGCCGTGATGGACGAGCGCTATCCCGACGGCACGGAGTCCGCTGGCGGCGAGGCACCCGAGCTGTCTCCCGAAGATCTCGAGCGGCTGCGGGCGCTCGGCTACGTGCCCTGACCCGATTGCCGCCCCGACACCAGGCGGCGAACCTCGTCGAGTCCCTCCTGGCACTCCTTCGGGATCGCGGGCGGACGCATGCAGGTGCGCAGCCACTCTTCGGACGACTCCCCGTCCAGGTCCGGTGCGGTGGCCTTCAGCTGTGCTCGACAGGCTTCCGCGCTCCGGCTCGGGGCTCGGCAGCGGGACCAGATCGAGACCAGGGACTCGGGATCGAAAGGCTCGGCGTGGTTGTAGAAGTCGACGAAGTCACGTGTTGCCCGCGCCGCACGGGCCGGGTCGGTCGGCTCTCCACGCCGCTCCGTCGCGCTCCGGGCGAGGAGCTCGCCGATCTCGCCGAGCCGCTCGAAGGGGGGCGTGCCGAGGTGTCGGGAGAGTGCATCCGACGAGGAGCGCAGCACCGCGGACCCGGGTCGGTCCCGATGCCAACGTGCCAGGAGTGCCGCGCACGAGACGCCGACGGTGTTGCAGGCGCCGAAGACGGCCTGCTGCATCTCCACGTCATCGAGACCGCCTTTGTGGCGGCTCATGTAACCGCGCAGGAGCGAGTTCTGGCGTCCGACGCGAGCCGGCTCGCCGAACCCGCTGAAGGGCAGGTCCGCGAAGTCGTTCCGGAAGAAGGCGCGCGCGGCGATGTCGTTGAGGCGCGGGTGGTAGAGCGAATGCGAGGGTCCCTCGAGATCGAGTCGGTTCACGACCTCCAGTGGCAGTCGCTCGCGTCCCAGCAGCTGTGAGTAGCTGCCGATCCGCATGCGCTGGAGCGTCGCGCGGAAATCGGGACGAGCGGCCCGGGCTTCGAGTCGGAAGTGATCGCTCGCCCATCGTGGGTCGCGGAAGCCCAGGAAGAAGAGCGAGTCGTGTCGGTCCTCCCAGATGGAGACGTGGTCGTAGACGGCTGCGTAGTTGCGCAGGACCATCGCGACCGACGCGTCGTCGATCTCGTAGCGGTGGACGAACTGGCAGTGGACGCCGCCCGGGCTCAGCCGATCGCGTGCCGCGGCCAGGAACTCTCGACTGAAGAGCATCTCGACCCCGCTCGCCCACAGGTGGCTCGGCGCCGAGACGATGACGTCGTAGCTGCGTGTCTGCCGCATCAGGGCCCGGTACGCGTCCGCCTCGACGACCCGGATCTTCGGGTTGCGGGTGGCATCCTGGCTCGCGAAATCGAACAGCGGGCCGGCAGCCGCGACTTCGTGCGAGATCTCGGCGACCACGACCTCCTTCATCTCGTCGTAGCTGCCGAGCTCGCCCGCGGTGATCCCCAGTCCCCATCCGATCACGAAGGCGTACTGGGCCCGGTCGGCCATCATCGCCGGCAGGACGGCCGCGAACGCGGCCGTATCGAAATCTCCGACCGTGTCGCCGTCCTGCTTGCCATCGGTCGCGATTCCGAGCGATCGGCGCTTGCCGACCGATCCGTGGTCCCGAACGACCACGCTGGTGGTCGGGCCGTCCGCATGCCGAAGGATGGTCTCGTTCTTGCGCGCGACCCAGGCTTCCGGCTCCTCGCGCGTCGCGGCTTCCAGATCGCGCTCCCGGAAGAAGCCCGCGTACAGGATCTCCGGTCGCCAGGCGGGCAGGAAGACGATGAGCGCGAGAAGGGTAGCGACGGCCGCTGCCAGGGCAGCGTTTCGACCGACGATCCGAAGGGTGAGAACGGCGGCGGCGGCGACCAGTGCGACGAGTGCCAGTCGGTAGACGTGATGCAGATCGAGCCAGAAGAGCAGCAGGTACCCACCGAGCAGCGCGCCGAGCAGCGAGCCGACCGTGTTCCAGCTGTAGAGGGTTCCTGCGAGGTCGCCGAGATGGCCCACCCGACGTCGCATGTGGTGGAACAGGAGCGGCAGGGCTGCGCCGGAGAGAAGCACCGGCGGGCCGATCAACGCAGCCAGGAGAAGGAACGCGAGGAAGTGGTAGCCCGCGAAGCCGCCGCTCGTCTCCCGGAAGAGTGCGCGGATCTGCAATAGCCACCAGGGCGCCTCGTCGAGCTGCAGGTAGAGGAGCAGGAAGAGCCCTGCGAGCGCCCATTGATTGGCCCAGACGACCCAGGTCGGGATCCTCGGCAGGGCCGACACCACGAAGCTGCCGAGCGCGATGGCGAGCACGAAGACCGCCACCACCATCGAGAAGGTGAATTGTGACGATCCCAGGGAGAGCACGCCGATGCGGATGAAGATCGTCTGCAGGGCCATCATCGCGAAGCCCGTCAGGACGGCGACGAGCACGTAGCTTCGGAACTCCGACGCGCCCAGGCTCGGGGCATCGCCGTGGTCGGCGGTCAGCGAGACCGCGCTGCGACGCCGAAGTCCGACGGCGGCGAAGATCGCCCCGGCACCCAGGTTCAGGAGACCCATCGAGAGCATCACGCTGCGCAGCCCGAGGGTGGGGATCAGGTAGAAGCCGGCGGCGAGTGCCCCTGCGAACGCACCGGCCGTGTTGAACGCGTAGACGAAGGCGTGGAAGCGGGTCGCATCCTCGAGCGAACGGGCGAGGCCCTGGGTGAGGATCGGAATGGTCCCGCCCATCAGCACCGACGCGGGTCCGATCAGCAGCGCCGAGAGCCCGATGTCGATCGCGAAGCCGAGGCCGACGGCGCCGTGCGGGATCGCGTAGGAGAGCTTCTGGACGGCGCCGAAGAGCCACGGGAAGACCATGACGTAGACGCCGATCCCCGCCTCGATCGCCCCATAGAGGAGCAGCAGGCGCGGCGAGCGGCCGCTCGCCTCGGCTCCCGCGACGACCGCTCGTGTCACCCGCCCGAAGATCCAGTAACCGAGGGAGAGGCCGCCGAGGAAGATCGCCAGGACGCTGGCCGTCGCTTCGCTGTGGGAGCCGAGTAGGGTTCCGAGGTAGCGTTGCCAGGCGACCTCGTAGACGAGCCCGCTGAAGCCCGTCAGGAAGGTGAGGAGCAGGGCGATGGCGCGGATCATTCCGCCAGCTCTCTCCTCGTGGGGCGGCCGGAGGGTCCGCCGATCGTCTCGGTCGCGGTCTGCCTGACCGCGTCGGTCGCCAGTGCGCCGAGGCGCGAGGCTTCCGGGCCCGGGTCGGGGAGCTAGAATCGTACACATGCCGAGGCGGGTCAACGGAGCATCGCGCGCGCTCCTGGCGCTCCCGGCACGAGTGCTGGGAGCGCTGCTCGCACTCGGCGTGCTCGCCTGTGGCGAACCCGTCCCCCCGTCTCCCGAAGCCGGAATGGCTCCGACCGACTCCCCGTCGTCCGAGCGTGTCGACGAAGGCCGGCCGAATCTCGTTCTGGTCACCCTCGATACCACTCGCGCCGATGCGCTCGGAGCCTACGGGCAGTCGCTGCGTACCTCGCCCAACATCGACCGCCTCGCGGGCCGCGGCGTCCTGTTCGAGAACGCGACGAGCAGCCACCCCGAAACGCTTCCGTCCCACTCGACGATCTTCACGGGCAAGTGGCCCTTCGTGCACGGAGTGCGCTCGAACGCAGGCTACGTCCTGTCGGAGGGGCATCGCACGCTCGCCGAGGCATTGCAGGACAACGGCTACGTGACAGGGGCAGAGGTGGCCGCTCCAGTGCTCCG
>JANQSB010000419.1 GCA_028284295.1 Myxococcota bacterium
GAGGTGACCTTCGACATCGACGCCAACGGCATCGTCAGCGCATCGGCTCGCGATCTCGCGACGGGTCAGGAGCAGTCGATCACCGTCAACACCACCGGAACGCTGTCGGACGAAGAGATCAGCCAGATCATCGAGGACCACGATCTCTACGAAGTGCAGCTCAAGGAGTAGGCAGTGGGAACTGCCGATCGGCTCGAAAGGAAGGAAGAGATCGCCCGGCTGCTCGCGGAAGGGCTGGATCACTATGGCGACGACGCCATCGGCAAGGCGATCCAGACCTGGCGGCAGGTGCTCGAGCTCGACCCCCACAATCCCGAGGCCCTGGACTACATCCAGACCGCGGATCGGCGGGATCAGCGGCGCCTGCCTCCGGACGAGCAGATGTCCGACACCTGTCGCCGCCTGGTCCACGAGGCCCGGGCGCGGCTCGAGAACCAGGACTGGGAGGGCGCGCTCGACCTGCTTCGCAGTCCGGGGGAGAACGAGCCCACCGTGCTCGAGTACGAGGCGACGGTCGAGGTCGTACGGAGCCGCCTGCTTCGCAGCTACGCCGACCGCGTCGGTGCCGTCGACGGTGTGGCGGTCCTGCGCGACGGCGGCAGCGACATCACCACCTACAACCTGCCTTCGGATGCCGGCTTCATCCTCTCGCTGATCGACGGCAACACGCCGCTGGCCGATCTGATCTCGCTCTCCGGCATGGACGCCTTCGAGGCACTCCGCATCATCGGCAACCTGCTCGACGCAGACATCGTGGAGATTCGCAGCTAGTGGACGGCGTCTCGCTTCTCAACTTCATCGACGCGCCCTGTCTCGTGGGCGATCCCGAAGGCCGGGTGGTCTACGTCAACCCCGCTTTCGGGCAGCGCTTCCCCCAGGACGGCTCGCCCGTCGAAGGGGTCGAGCTGGTCTCGCTCTTCGAAGGCGGCGGTCGGGAGGCCATCCTCAACGCCGTCGCGGCGGTCTGCTCGGGAGGTCAGACCGCACGCTTCCGGCTGCGCGAAGGAGAGGACGGCTTCCTGGGTCTGTGCTCGCCGATCGAGGCGCCGGGCTCGGGCAGTGACCGCGTGGGGGTCGTCATCCTGCTGGTCGACGAGCCGGTCATGGACGCGAAGCTGCAGGCCGTGCAGCGCGAGATCGAAGAGCCCCTGGACGAGGGGATCGCCGCCCTCGAGCAGCTGATCGATCAGACCGGTGGACGACGCAGCGATACCTTCCGCGGCGCCGTCGAACGCGGACTCGCGGCACTGACCCGGGCCAAGAAGTGGAACGACGAGCTGCACGCGGCGCTCGCCGGTCGTAGCGGCAATGCGGAGCGGGACGCTCGCCTGGACCCGGTGCGGCTGGTCCGCGAGGTGAGCGGTCGGGTCGGGGAGGCCGCCCGGGCGAACGGGATGCCCCTCGATCTGCTGGTGCCCGCGCAGCTGCCCGCCGCGCGCGGCGACGCCGACGTCCTCGAGGCCGCGCTGGTGCGCCTGATCCGGCTGAGGCTCGCGACGGGTGAGCCCGATACGCCGCTCACCCTGGCGGCCCGCTTGATGGGCGCGGGGACGCGGCCGGCGGTCCTGATCACCCTGGTCGACCATCCGCGCGGCGCAGAGGACGAGGCCGACGAGCGGGAGCCCAAGTCGCTTCTCGACGCTGTGTCGCCCTACGGCGGTCGTGTCCACTCGGTTCGCATCCCGAAGACGGGCCGAGCCACGGCCGTGAGGCTTCCCCTGGCCGAAGGCTGACCCCCCGCGCCGCACCCGGCGAGCGCCCCCGCGACGAATGCAGGCTAGACTCGCGCCCCCTCAGCATCCGGAGAGGCGCCCATGTCCCGCCTGAACCCGCAGTCCGATCCCCCGAAGCGCGTTTGTCTCGCCTACAGCGGCGGTCTCGACACCTCGGTCATCCTGCGCTGGTTGATCGAAGAGTACGGCTGCGAGGTGGTCGCCTACTGCGCGGACGTGGGGCAGGAGGAGGAGCTCTCGGGGCTGCCCGAGAAGGCCCGCGCGACGGGTGCGGAGGACTGCATCATCCGCGATCTGCGCGAGGAGTTCGTTCGCGACTTCGTCTTCCCGGCCATTCGCGGCGATGCCATCTACGAGGGCACCTACCTGCTGGGGACGGCCCTGGCCCGGCCCCTGATCGCCAAGGAGCACGTGGCGGTGGCCCGGGAGACGGGCTGCGATGCCGTGGCCCACGGCGCCACGGGAAAGGGCAACGACCAGGTCCGCTTCGAGCTCACCTTCCGCGCGCTGGCCCCCGAGCTGCAGGTGATCGCACCGTGGCGCGACTGGGACCTGCGCTCGCGAACCGACTGTCTCGCCTATGCGCAGAAGTACGAGATCCCGGTCACGGCCAGCGTCAAGAAGCCCTACTCGATGGACCGCAACCTGATGCACATCTCCTTCGAGGGCGGGATCCTGGAGGATCCGTGGCGAGCGCCCGAGGAGGACATGTTCGTGCTGACGCGCTCTCCCGAGGAGGCGCCGGACGTGCCCGCCGAGCTGATCATCGGCTTCGAGCAGGGCAACGCCGTGTCGATCGACGGAGAGCCGATGCGCCCGGCTGCCCTGCTGCATCGACTCAACCAGATCGCGGGAAGTCACGGCGTCGGCCGTGTCGACATGGTGGAGAACCGCTTCGTGGGCCTGAAGTCGCGCGGGGTCTACGAGACCCCGGGCGGGACCGTGCTGCACGCCGCCCATCGGGCTCTCGAATCGATCACCCTCGACCGCGAGGTGATGCACGAGAAGGACAAGCTGGCGCCCCGCTTCGCCGAGCTCGTCTACAACGGCTTCTGGTACGCCCCGGAGATGGACTTCCTGCGCGCCGCGATCGACCAGTCCCAGGGCACCGTGACCGGCGAGGCCCGCGTCAAGCTCTACAAGGGAAGCCTGCAGGTCACCGGCCGCCGCTCGCCCTTCTCCCTCTACTCCGAGAACCTGGTCACCTTCGAGGAAGACGAGGGAGCCTACGACCAGTCGGACGCAGGGGGCTTCATCCGGCTACAAGGCCTGAGATTGTCCGGCACCCGCTCCGACAGCCGATAGCACGTCATCTTCGCGACCTCCTCCCTTCGGCCGTCCTCGCCGTACGGGAGTACGGCTCCGGGGGCCTTCGGTCCGGGGGCCGCGAATCTGACGCACTCTCGACTGTCTCGCGGTTGTGTGTCGGCGCACACTCTCTTTCTCTGCCGTAGCGGGGCGTCGGCGGTTGTTTTCTTCGGGCGTTTCGTGACGTCGGTGCGCTCGCGGTTGGTGGTCCTGCGCGCCGGCTCGGGCTCGGGGCGCGACCGGTTCGAGCGGTCGGCGCCGACGCGCCCACGCCCAGGCCCCGTCACATTGCGGGAAGGCGCTGCTGCGCTTGACTTCGGCGCAGGGGCCGCCGGGACCCTTCGCTGCGCCTTCCCGCAATG
>JANQSB010000484.1 GCA_028284295.1 Myxococcota bacterium
GAGTCCGGCACCACGCCGTGCCCGATCTCGGGCAGCATCATGCGGGTCCCCTCCGCCGCGATCCGCAGATCGCAGAGCAGCGCCCGCTCGAAGGAACCCCCGATCACCCACCCCTTCAGGGCCACCACCACCGGACACGGGAGCCCGAAGAGGAGCCTCGTGCCGGCGTGCCCGCGCTCGATGAACTCGAAGTCCGTGATGTCCTCGGTGCGCACGCCCAGCTCGGAGACGTCGCGTCCGGACGAGAACGACTTGCCGTTTCCCCGCCACACGATGGCGCGCAGTCCTTCGCGCGCCTGCAGCTCGCGCAGGCAGTCGAAGAGGCGCCGATCCATGGCGTCGTTCGCGGCGTTGTGCTTCTCGGGCCGGTTGTTGCTCATCACGGCCACGGGACCGTCGTATTCCAGGGTGATCAGCTCGCTCATGTCCGCTCCTCACGCACCTCGAGCGCCAGCTCGCGGGCCCGCCCGCGGAGCCCGATGGCTCGGCCGTTGCCGGGAGTCAGAAGCTATCATGGCACGCTCGCCGATCGCAGGAGCGTTCGCGCGGGAAGCCAGCCTGCAACCGCGATCCCCGACCGAGGCCGGGGACGGAAGCGACGAAGAGAGGAGAGCGCATGCCCCTACTGGACCCGCCCGCGGAAGGCGCATCGGCGCTCCCGGCCGGCACCTTCGAAGGCGAGACCGTGATCGTGACCGGGGGCGGGACGGGTCTCGGCAAGGCCATGGCGGTCGAGTTCGCGCGCCTCGGAGCCCGGATCGCGATTCTCAGCCGCAAGGCCGAGCACCGCGACGCCGGCGTCGCGGCGGTCACGGCCCTGGGCGACGAGGCGGCCGGCATCGCCTGCGACATCCGCCAGCCCGACGAGATCCACGCCGCGTTCGACGCCGTCGAGACCCGACTCGGAGCTCCCGGTGTCCTCGTCAACAACGCGGCCGGCAACTTTCCGGTCCCGGCGGAGGACATGAGCCCGAACGCCTGGCGCACCGTCATCGACATCGTCCTGAACGGCACCTTCTTCTGCTCGCGCGAGTTCGGCCGCCGACATCTGGCCGCCGGCAGCCCCGGGAGCATCATCAACATCGGCGCTGCCTACGCGTGGGCCGGGGGTCCGGGCTTCTCCCACTCCGCTGCGGGCAAGGCCGGGGTGGTGAACCTCACCGAGACCCTGGCGGTGGAGTGGGCGCCCTACGGCATCCGGGTCAACGCCCTCGTCCCCGGGCTCTTTCCCCACGACGACGAGGTCCAGGCGATCCGCTCGGTCCCCGAACGACGGAAGAACGACGGGGCGCGCTCACCGGCCGGGCGGGTGGGCTACCCGCACGAGCTGGGCTGGGCGGCGACCTTTCTCGCATCGCCGTACGCGTCGTACATCACCGGCCACACCCTGGTCGTCGACGGCGCCAACTGGCAGCGACGGGCGATGCTGATGCCCGAGTTCGTGCCCATCCGCGACCAGCTCGGCAAGGAACCCTTCAGCCTCGACTGAGCGAGCGCTCCCGACCCGAGACCGCCAGCGCAGGAGGACGTCGTGTCCGACGACTCACAGCAAGCCCCCGGATCCAGCCCCGACGCACCGGCCTACATGCGCCTGGAAGTCGACGAGGCGGTCGCCACCATCGTGCTCGACCGCCCGGAGAAGCTGAACGCCTGGAGCTGGGAGTCGGCGCGCCAGATCACGGCCCTGGCCGACCGTCTCCGCTTCGACGACGCCGTTCGGGTCGTGGTCGTGCGAGCCGAAGGACGCTCCTTCTGTGCCGGCGTCGACCTGGGCATGCCCGAGGACCGGATCACGGGACGCTCTCCCGCGGAGAAGGTGCGCAACTACTACGAGCGCTTCCGCTGGGTGCACGAGCGCTTCCAGGTCCTGTCGCAGCTCCCTCAGCCGATCCTGATGGCAATCCACGGCCATTGCCTGGGCGCGGGGCTCGAGGTCGCCATGATGGGCGACATCCGGATCGCGGCGGACGACGCGCAGTTCGCGCTGCCCGAGCCCCGGGTCGGCGTCTCCATCGACGCGGGCGGGGACATGCGCCTGGCGACGGAGATCGGCGCGGGCTGGACCCGACTGCTGGCCTTCACGGGTCGCCGCATCGACGCGGAGACCGCCCTCCGGATCGGCATCGTCCAGGAGGTGGTCCCGCGGAACGACCTTCGGTCCCACGTCCGGGAGCTGGCGCTCGAGATCGCGGCCAATGCCCCGCTCGCCGTCCAGGGCATCAAGCGCACGATCAACCACTGGTGCGAACGCGGACTCTCCGAAGCGCTGCGCTTCGAAGCCGCCAGCGCCTCGGTGCTCTTCAGCTCCGAGGACATGGCCGAGGGCTATCGCGCGATGGCCGCCAAGGAGAAGGCGGACTTCCGGGGCAAGTGAGCGGGTCCGGGCAGACCCTCCCTAGACGAGCAGCTGCAGCAGCCTCTCGCTGGCGAGCCCCAGGCCTGCCAGCACGGCGAGGCCGGCCGTCCAGCCCAGCAGCGGCCCGCTCTGCGGCTCGATGCGGTTCACCAGCCGGAACACGGCCACGAAGGCCAGGAGGATCCACGCGTTCCAGGCCAGACTCGGCCAGAAGCCGAAGCGGGCCTCGCCCAGGAAGGCGGCGCCGGCCGTGACCGCGAGCAGGAAGGCGACGGTCGCCACCGGGATCCGCACCGCTGCCGGAAGGGCCGCCCATCCTCGCGGCTCGGCGACGGCCTTCGGCTCGGGCTCCTGTCCGTCCCGGAAGGGCCCCAGGCCGCAGCGGCGCAGCTCTTCGGTGGCCAGACGCTGGAACTCGGCGTTGCGGGTCATCACCATGTCGACGGTGACGATGTACCCCGAAGGCAGCAGGGGTGCCTCCTCGTAGACGCGCAGCTGCTGATAGGGCCGGCGCTGCTCGTAGTGGTGATCGGCGTGTCGCGAGAGCCCGACGAGCCCGTAGTAGGTGAACCACGAGTGCGTGTCCCAGGAGTCCCGCGGCCGCACCCGGTTGCCCTGCCGCTCCAGTCCCCAGTGCTCGAAGTAGTTGACCGCCTCGAGCAGCCGCGAGGAGAAGAACGCCTGGATCAGGAAGGCCACGAAAGCGGCGAGGCCCGCGGCCAGCCCCACGAAGGCGGCGAGCCCCCAGCCGACGAGGAGCCCGTGCACGATCCGGTTGCCGCGCATGCGCGGGTCGAGATTCGACATGTGCTCGTCGCCGAGCCGCTTCTTCTCCAGCTTCCAGGCGCTGCGGAACTGTGCGGGGACCGTCCGCCGGTAGAAGCTCTGGTAGTCCTCGCCGAAGCGGGCCGTGGCCGGGTCCTCCGCGGTCCCCACCCGCACGTGGTGTCCCCGCAGATGCTCGGTGAAGAAGTGCTCCTGCAGCACGGTGCACAAGAGCAAGCGGCCGAGGTTCTGCTCCCAACGCTTGCTCCGGTGGATCAGCTCATGGGCGGTGATGATCGAGAACCCCGAGGCGCCACCGACGATCGGGACCATCAGGATCATGTCTACCGAGAAGACGCTCTGGACCGCGAACATCCGGGCGATCCCGAAGATCGACAGCAGCTGCAGGAAGGCCAGCGCGTACACGAGCACGTCGAAGGGCCACGCAGGGAGATCGTCGCGAGGCTGTCGCTGCTCCACCCGCCCGCTTCCGTCCAGCATGAAGGCCACCACCATCGGCAGGATGAAGAGGGGCGCCAGGTACCAGGGATGGGGTCCCGTGAAGAGGAAGACGATCGCGTTGACGGGGATCAGGAAGGAGCACAGATGACGACCCCAGATCCCGGCGACGGCGCCGAAGTCGAGGGGTGCGCTCGCTTCCGAGCTCTCGAAGGAAGGGGCCTCTGCACTCATGGATCAGATCGCCTCGTGGGGCGCGCCGGCACGCAGGGTCTCCAGCGCGTCCGCATACATACCACGCTTGAGCGCCCCCATCGCCTCTCGGCTCTTGCCGACGTGGGGGGAAGCGAGGGAGATGGCAGCTCCCAGTACATCGACCTCCGGGCCGGTCGCCTGAACGATGGACGCGGCCAGGGCGTCCTCTGCCGCGTAGCGCCGACCCGTCACGATGGCCTCGTGGAAGGTCGGCTTCGGCAGTCGGGCCGTGATCAGGGCGGTCATTCCCGGCCGCAGGGGCATGCCGAGATCGACTTCGGGAAGGCACCAGAAGCCGCGATCACTGCGCATCACCCGAAAGTCGTGGGCCAGGGAGAACATCGCCCCGCCCGCGAAGCAATGGCCGTTGAGGGCGGCGACCGTGATCATGGGGAAGGCGAGCACGCGCGCGAAGAGCCGCTCGAAGTCCGCCAGGAAGTCCGTCACCAGATCGGGGTTGGCGGTCAACCAGTCCAGGTCCAGGCCGTTCGAGTAGAACTTCTCCTCCCCCACCGTGACCAGCGCCGCGGGCCCCTCGCTCTGCTCGACCTCGTCGAGCGCGTCGTTCATCGCCGTGAGGAAGGCCCGATTGAAGCGGTTCTCCCCGCTCGTCATGCGGAGGACGAAGACCTCCGCTTCGCGTTTCAGCTCGATCATCCCGGGAACCGCCTAGCGCATCAGCTCGCCGGAATTCACCAGCAGTCGCTGTCCCGTGATCATCCGCGCGCGGTCCGAGGCGAAGAAGATCACGGCCTCGGCGACGTCGTCGTCCAGGGGGATCTCGCCGAGCGGCATGTTGGCCGTGATCCCGGAAACGACCTCCTCCTCGGTCGTGTCCAGATTGCGGGCCTGCATCTTGACGTAGGCCTCGACCGGCGGACCCCACATCCAGGTCGGAACCACCATGTTCACGCGGATGCGGTCGGGCCCGAGCTCCTTGGCCATGTAGTACATCGCCGTCAGCAGCCCGCCCTTCGAGGTGCCGTACGCGATCTGGGGCGTC
This sequence comes from Myxococcota bacterium, assembly GCA_028284295.1. Taxonomy (GTDB): domain Bacteria; phylum Myxococcota_A; class UBA9160; order UBA9160; family UBA4427; genus JAJDAN01. Next base: position 4,839 of record JANQSB010000484.1, read on the forward strand.
TGGGGCATCAGCATCGCCTGGGATCCCACCAGCACGATGGACCCTCCCCCACCCTGCTTCATCGCGGGTCGGACCGCCCGGGCCAGTCGGACCGGACCCAGGACATTGGTGTCGAAGGTCCGTTCGAAGTCCTCCAGGGGAGCATCGGCGAGCCCGCCGAAGACGGAGTCGAGCGCGGCCACCTGCACCAGCGCATCCAGACTTCCGAAGCGAGCCACGGCGGCATCGGCCAGGGCGCGACACTGCTCCTCGTCGGTGAGGTCGGTGGGGACGCAGGCGACCGACTCGCCCGAGGAATCGAGCTCCTTGGCGGCCGCCTCGAGCTTCGAAGCGGTGCGCGCGGCCAGCACGACACGCGCGCCGTCGCGCAGCGCCTTCTCGGCCACCTCCCGACCGAGCCCCGGCCCCACGCCGCAAACCACCACCGTCTTGCCTTCGAGAATCACGATCCGATCGCCTCCTTCAGCACCCGCGAGGCCTCGTCGAGCAGGGCACGACCGTCTTCGACGATCGGGCTCAGCTGGAAGAACACGTGGGGCATGCCGTCGTAGCGGTGGAGCTGCACGGGCACGCCGGCACCCTCGAGCGCACGCGCATAGGCTTCGCCTTCGTCGCGCAGCGGGTCGAACTCCGCAGTCACGACCAGTGCCGGTGGCAGCCCGCGGTGCGAGCTCGCCAGCAGCGGAGACACGCGGGGGTCCGCCAGCAGCTCCGAGTCCCCGGACCCGAGGTAGTGCTCGCGGAAGTAGGCCACGGTCGACCAGGGCAGGAAGGGCGCCTCGCCGTTGCTGACTCGAGAGCGGTAGTCGTCGACCTCGCGCAGGTCCACCGCCGGGTAGACGAGCAGCTGGAAGCGCAGCGAAGGCCCGCCCGCGTCGCGTGCCAACAGACTGACGACGGCAGACAGGTTGCCACCCGCACTGTCGCCCCCCACGGCCAGTCGGACCGGGTCGCCGCCCAGCGACGCCGCGTTCGCGGCGACCCATCGGAGTGCCGCGAAGGCATCGTCGACGGCAGCCGGAAACGGGGACTCCGGTGCGAGTCGGTAGTCGATCGCGACCACCAGACAGCTCGCCCCGTTGCACAGGGCCCGGCACTCCCGATCGTGGGTCTCGAGGTCGCCGATCACCCAGCCGCCGCCGTGGTAGAAGACGAGCACGCCGAAGGGGCCGTCTCCCTGGGGTCGATAGACGCGGATCGGAATCTCGCCCGCAGGCCCGGGAATCGCCCGGTCCTGGACCGACGCGACCTCGGGCGGCGGCCCGAGCAGGCTCGCCATCGCCCGGTAGCCGTCCCGGGCCTCCTTCGGCGTGAGCTCGTGGGTGGGCCGGGCGTCGGGATCGGCCGCCATCCCTTCGACGAGGGCCTGGACCTGGGGGTGGAGGGGCATTGGACGAACGTAGCAAGCCCGCCCGCCCGGAGGTCCGCTCAGGGCAGCAGACCGCGCGCTCGCTCGAGACACCAGAAGGCCGCCAGCACGCCCATGGCGTAGACGGGAGCCCGGACCATCGGATCCGGAAGCCGGCCGCCCGCTCCCACGCCCGGGAGCGCACGCAGGCACGCGCCAGCCGCCAGCACCGCGGCCACGAACAAGACCTGGCCGGCCTCGATGCCCAGGTTGAACGAGAGCAGCGCGACCCCGACGTCCTGCTCGGGAAGTCCGGCCTCGAGCAGTGCACCGCCGAAGCCCAGACCGTGGAGCAGACCGAAGGATGCGGCGAGCAGCCACGGCAGCCGGGCCTCACGAGTGCCCCCGATTCCACCCCGCGCGAGCTCCACCGCGAGCAGCAGGACGCTCAGCGCGATGGCGAACTCGATCGGCGGCCCCGGGACCCGCATCCAGCCGAGTGCCGCGAGACTGAGGGTGACGCAGTGGCCCAGGGTGAAGGCGGACAGCGTGACGAGCAGTCGGCGCAGGTAGCCGGGTCCCCGTCTCACCAGGAGCACCAGACCGAGCACGAAGAGCAGGTGATCGAGGCCGCTGAAGATGTGCCGCACCCCCATGTCGAGGTACGAGAGCAGGACGTCCACGGCACTCGGACGGGGCGGAAGCTCGAGGGTGGGCCGATCGGCTCGCAGCACGCGCTGCAGGCTGCGCCCATCGGGCAGCTCGACCCGCAGCAGGGCGTCGATGCGATTCTCCGCCAGCCCCCCGACACCCACCTCGCGACCGACCAGCCCCGCCTCGCATCGCACGCGGTAGCGGTCGACCCGCACCGTGCCCTCGACGGTCGAGCGGATCGCTCCCTGAACGGCGCAATCCTCCGGGAGCAGGGGGATCAGGGCCTCGGCACCGGCGCGCGAGCGCAGGAAGCGGGTGCGCTTGAACCGCACCTCGACCTGGCCGTCCTCGAGCGCGCGCAGCTCGAGCAGCGCCGGCGCCATCGGATGGGCCAGCCCCGGCCCCGGCGGAGCCAGGGCAGCGGCGACGCAGAGCGCCAGCCGGAGAGCCGCCTGCACA
>JANQSB010000490.1 GCA_028284295.1 Myxococcota bacterium
TTCGACATCGCGGGTCCCCCGGCCTCGCGGCTTTCGCCCTCGCAGGTCGCTGCCCAGCTCGGACCCGTGGCGCCGCCGGCGCCCGTGCCCTCCGTCCCGGCACCGCCGTCACCGAGCCTGTGCGACGACCCGGGCGCCTGCTCTTCCGGTGGCCCCGCCTTCATCGAGCCGGAGCCCGTCCCGGGGCTCCCGCCGGGTGTCGGCGGGCCCTGACCGGGCATCCCCGGGCCTTCGGTTCCCGAGGCGCCACGTGCCCCCAGGGGCGAGAATCTCGCCCCTGGACGACACTTTTCGGAGACCCGGGCGGCCCGCCCCGCAACCCACCGAGTAGCCGGGCCATCACGAGCCCGTTTCCGTCCCCCACTTCCACGACCCGAGGTCAGCCTGATCGTGAGTGAACCGGTTCCCGAGGACCTGGAGCTGATCGAGCGCGTCGCCCGAAGCCAGGACGTGGCGGCGCATCGAAGCCTCTTCGACCGCTACTACCGGCGCGTGTTCGGGCTGGTGCGGCGGAGACTGGACGACGACTCCCTCGCCGAGGAGGTGGTGGCGGACGTGTTCTACGAGATCTGGCGCGCCGCGGACAGCTTCCGCGGCGAGTCGCAGGTCTCGACCTGGATCTTCGGGATCGCGCACTTCAAGACCCTGACCGCCATCCGCCATCGCAAGAGCAAGCGGATGTCGAGAGTGGTCCCGACCAACGTCGAAACGCTTCATCAGTTCGCCGAGGAGGGAGACCCGGGCGAAGGCATGGCCGCCCGGGAAGCGCTGCGAGAAGCGCTCGCAGCCATCGAGAGACTGCCCGAGAGCCAGCGTCAGGTGCTGACCCTCTCGGTTCTCGAGGGCTGGAGCTACACGGAGATCGCCGAACACCTCGGCGTCTCGGAGAACACCGTCAAGACCCGCGTCTCGCGCGCGCGGGCCCGACTGCGGACCACTGCCTCCAGCGCCTTCTCAGGACTCACAGCATGAGCGCCGAACGCCCCCGACAGAACGAATGCCCCGCCGACGTGCTGGGCTGGATCCCCTGGTACCCGGAAGGGCTCGACGACGCCAAGCGAGGTGTCGTCGAGGCGCACGCCGCCGGCTGCAACAACTGCCGGGACGAGATCGCGGCCCTGCAGGGCCTGGCCACCGGTCCCGAGGCGCCGGATCCCGAGCGCGTCTACGCCCAGGTGCTGGCGCGCATGGAGTCGACGCGCTCCGAGGCCGACGACCCGCAGCCCGCGGCGGTCGCCTCGGTGTCGCACCTGCCCGCTCCCGGAATCGACGAAGCGGAGGAAGACGGTCCGGAGGCACCCGTGCGCATCGGCTGGAGGCGGATTGCCGCACAGCCGAGCATCCGCCGGCTGGCCCTGGCGGCCGGTCTGCTGATGGCCCTGGCCGTCGGTGCCGTCGTCGGCCCGCCGCAGGGGCTCCCGGGCAGCGCCCCGGAGCCCGTCTACGAGACCGCCAGCGACAGCGCGGCAACCGCCAGCCCCTCGGCGGACCGGGTGGCCCTCGACGTCGTCTTCCGGGACGACGCGACCGCATCGCAGATCAACCAGGCGCTCCGCGTCCTGGGCGCCCGCATCACGGGCGGCCCGAGCCAGCTCGGGGTATACCGGGTGGAGCTGCACGCGGACTC
>JANQSB010000507.1 GCA_028284295.1 Myxococcota bacterium
GGATACGCGCTCATCGTCGCCGGTGTGTCGCTCGCCGCCGTCCCGGGCCAGGGGGTGATCGCCATGGGCGCGGGCGCCCTGCTGCTGAACCTGGCCGGCGCCCTTCCGGCGGTCTTCACCCAGCACGTGTTCCGGCCCTTGAGCCGCCTGGCGCTGCTGCTCTCGCTCGGACTGCTGATGGGCGCGGGCTTCTGCTGGCTCGGCAACGGCGCCACCATGGGATTCCGCTTCGACCTGGTGGAAGGCACCTTCGTGGTTCCGGCCGGACTCATCCGCGTGGTGGCACTCGTCTGGGCCGCCCTCGAATCCCTGGCCTACTGGCACCGGATGCGGCGGCGGATGCGAATCGGACTCGCCGATCCCGTGGTGACCAATCGCTTCGCGCTGTGGGCCGCGGGCACGGGCGCGGGCGCCCTGGCTGCAACCTTCGGGCTGCTGGCGACCTCGCTCGGCCCCGCCGCGATCTCCAGCCGCTGGGTGCAGCTGCCGGTCTCGCTCGCGGGACTCGTGGCGGCGGGGGCCTTCGTCCTCGCGTTCCTGCCGCCCGGCTGGTACCGGCGCCGGGTCGAGACACGCGCCCGGGCGCTGCTCGCGTAGGCGGGCGACCGAATCCGCCCCGGCTGGCAGGCAGGCTTTCGGAACGCCCGGTCAGGCGTTCCGCCACATCCGCTGCATCACGGGCCCGACTCCCGGCAGGTCGATCGCGGCGCCGAGATCTTCGAACCCGTGGCGGTAGTAGAAGGAGAGGTTCTTCGGGTTCGACGACTCGAGGTAGATCGGAACACCCTCTTCCCGGGAGCGCTCGAGCCCCGGCGCGAGCAGCCGGGCGCCCACGCCGCGGCTGCGTTCTCCCCGACGCGCCGCGAGCGCGTTCAGGTACCAGTGCGGATCCCGCGGAGGGACGACGTCGGCCAGCGCCCCGAAGACGACCCCGGTACGATCGCCGTTGTAGCGCTTCACCAGCGCGACCAGCGGCGCCGCGGCGTCACCGTCCAGGTGCGGTGTCCGGGGATCGGCCCACAGGGCCGCGCCCGCCCCGTCCTCGTCGAGGACGAGGGTGCCGTGTTCGCCGTAGAAGTCGATCCAGAAGCGGAACCAGGCTTCCAATGCCTCGGCCCGGGTGGCCTCGTCGGCGAACACCCAGGCGAAGACCGGGTTGTCGAAGAAGCCATCGACCAGGATCTCGAGGCCGCGCGCGATGCGATCGCTCGTCATCCGACGAGCCTCGCCGGGCCGGTCCCGCCCTGCAAGCGCCAATCGCGGGGAGGCCGGGGAGCCAATCCGGCCCGATCAGCTGGCGCCGGCTCCGCCCGGGTCCGGCTGCGGCGCGGAGTCGGGTCGCACCCGCTCGCGGATGGTCTGCACCGCGGCGTAGAAGCAGGGGATCAGGAGGGTCCCGAGCACCGTCGCCGCCACCATGCCGCCGAAGACCGCGGTTCCCAGCGAGCGGCGGCTGCCGGCGCCGGCGCCGGAGGCCACGACCAGGGGCAGCACGCCGAGCACGAACGAGATCGTCGTCATCAGCACGGCGCGGAAGCGCAGCCGCGCGGCCTCGATGGCCGCCTGCTCGATGCTCCCGCCTTCCTCCCGTCGCACCTTCGCGAACTCCACCATCAGGATCGCCGTCTTGCTGGCGAGGCCGATGAGCATGACGAGCCCGATCTGGACGTAGATGTTGACGTCGAGGCCGACGACGCCGATCCCACCCAGGGCTCCGAAGAGCGCGACCGGCAGGGCCAGCATCACGGCGATGGGGATCGACCAGCTCTCGTACTGCGCGACCAGGAAGAGGTAGGCGAAGATCACCGCCAGGGCGAAGATCGCGCCCACCTGGGCGCCCGCCTGCAGCTCCTGGTAAGCGGTGCCCGTCCACTCGAAGCCGAAGCCCTCGGCCAGGTTCGTCGCCGAGAGTCGCTCCATGTCGGCGATGGCCTGTCCCGAGGAGCGACCGGGTGCCGCGGCTCCGTTCACCGTCGCGGCCCGGAACAGGTTGTAGCGGGTGAGCACGTCCGGACCGAAGTCGCGTTCCACCGAGAGCACGGTCGAGATCGGGATCATCTCCCCGCGATCGTTACGCACCTGAAGTCGTCCGATGTCCTCGGGCTTCGACCGGAAGCGGCTCTCGGCCTGCAGCAGGACCTGATAGACGCGCCCGAAGCGATCGAAGTCGTTCACGTAGAGCGACCCGAGCTGCGCCTGCAGGGTGTCGAAGACCGAGGAGAGCGGCAGCCCCAGGGTCTTGACCTGGTTGCGGTCGATGTCGAGATAGACCCGCGGCACGTTGGCGCGGAAGGTCGAGTAGACCCCGGTCAGGCCGGGGTCGCGGTTGGCCACCTCGATCAGGCCGGTCACGGCCTCCGCGAGGTCGCCGGGGCTGCGACCGGCGCGGTCCTGCAGCATGTACTCGAAGCCGCCCGCCGTTCCGAGGCCCGGGATCGGAGGCGCCTCGAAGGCGATGACGTTCGCCTCCTCGATGGCCCAGAGCTGGCCGCGCACGCGGCCCACGA
>JANQSB010000571.1 GCA_028284295.1 Myxococcota bacterium
TGTGCGAGAAGGTGGCCGTCCACATCCGTCGCCCGGAGGGTGCGTCGTAGAGCGTGACCGTGAACTCGACGCTCGCCGGGCGCATCGAGCCCACCGCCGACCCCTCCCGCTCGCGGTAGCGGTGCACCTGGCCGAGCAGCACGGCGTCGGCGCCGAACTTCTTCGCCACCAGGGCCGCGGCGACCTCGGGATCCTGCCGGGGAATCACCTGACCCGAGCCCGTGAAGGCCAGCTCGACGTCGCTCGACGGAATCACCGGCACCCGGGGCACGGCCATCTCGGTCACCAACCGGGTCACGAAGGCTGCCGCGTCCGCGGCGCTGGGTCCTTCGGAGCCGGCCGCCCGCGTGAGCCGCGAGCTCGGATAGAAGGGCACGATCGCCAGGCGATCGACGAAGGGCACCCGCTCGAACTGTCGCTGCTGCACGAAGTCCGGCCCCCACCAGGAGCAGCCCGAGCCGAGCAGGAGCGCGAACGTGGCCAGGCAGGCAGCGAGGCGGGGCATGCGAGGATCGTAGCCGACACCGCCCGGGTGGAACCGTCGCGAATCCCGCTACCTGCGACCCGGGGCCTCAACCGCCGGGGGCATCCGGCCGATCAGGTCGACGTGTCACGCCTCGAGTCCGGAAAGAGATTGACGACCGCGATGCTGTGCCTCGCCCTGGTGGCGGGCTGCGGCGCGGACGCCGAGCGCCCCGGATCCGGCGATCCGCAGCCCAGCACCTTCCAGGTGCTCCGCGCAATCGCCGGAAAGCTGCTCGCGAACTCCGTCGAGGCCCGACCCGAGGCCGACGAGGAAGAAGGGGAAGAGGCACGCACGCCGGAGCGCTCCAAGCCTCGCCTGGCGAAGGCTCCCCCGCCGCCGGCCTTCGAAGCCGAGGTCCCGCAGACCTGCGAGGTCCCCTACAACGGACCCGTCACGATCATTCGCGCCCAGACCCCGACCGTCCTCGCGCGCGCGGTCTCGGGCAAGCGACGCGCCCGCCTCGTCTACGAGACCGACGACACCGCGATCTGGGACGATGGCCACGTCGTCACGACGGATGTCGAGAACCTGGGCACCCACCTGAACGCCGTCGGCTGGGCCGCGAACCCCATGCGGATCGCGGGCGCCGGCACGCGACCGGGCGCCTCCACGCGCAACCTCGGATGGGGATCCGGCACCTCGTCGTTCAAGAACTCGAACACCACGAAGCGACGCAAGCGCCGACGCGGCTGACGCTGATCCGGGCGGTCCGTGCGGCCGCCAAGCTCCCGCCATCGTGCCCCTGTGCGATACTCGTCACAGGAGGTGCCCCCCATGATCGGCCACGCCATCGACCACGTCTCCTTCTGCGTGCGCGACCTCGAGGCGGCCATGCACTTCTACCAGGAGGTGCTCGGCTGCGTCGAGGTCGAGCGACCTGCCCTGGGGATCGGCGGGGCCTGGCTGCAGGCGGGCAACGTGCAGATCCACCTGATCGTGCCGCCCGACGGGGTGGCAGGACTCGGCAGCAATCCCGAGCGCATCCTCCCCCTCGCCAACCACACGGCCTTCGCCATCGACGACTACGAGAAGGTGCGCGACCACCTGCTGGAGCACGGGCTGGAGGTGCTCGAGACCAGCGTCGAGCAGGGCCAGCTCTGGGTGCGGGATCCGGCGGGCAACGTGATCGAGTTCAACGCCGCGAACCGGTGAGCGGAGCTCCCGAAGGTCCCGCCCGAGGCGGCACGAGCGAGCCATGGCAGCCGCATCGCGATCCCTGCATCGGGGCCTGATCCTCCAGCCGACCTATCGCGTTCGCAGCGGCCGGCCCGTGGTCCAGCTCTACGGCCGGCTCGACTCCGGCGAGCCCTTCCTCGTCGAGGACGACCGCGACCGACCCTACTTCTTCGTCCGCGCCGCCGAGGCCCACCGGGCCACCGGCGACCCCAAGGTCGAGGTCCACGCAACCGACCTGCGCAATCTGCAGGGAGAGGCGGTCTCGCAGATCGTGACCGACATCCCCGGCAGCGTGCCCGCCCTGCGGGACCGACTCGACGAGCAGGGGGCCGGATCCTGCGAAGCCGACGTCCGCTTCTCCTATCGCTTCCTGATCGACCGCGAGATCCGGGGCAGCGTCGAGATCGAAGGCGAGCCCCGACGACGCGACGGCCTGCTCTACTTCCGCAACCCGGAGCTTCGACCGGGCAGTGCGCGTCCCCGCCTGGTGACCCTGTCGCTCGACCTCGAGACCACCCTCGACGCCAGCACGATCTTCTCCGCCGCGATCGTCTGCTCCGCGGTACCGGGCCCCGCCGCCGCCGACGATCCCGAGACCGTCGAGGAGGTGCACGTCCTCCACAACGAGCGGATCGACCACCCGAACGCCCGCATCCACTCCAGCGAGGCCCACCTGCTGGTGGCCCTCGCGCGCCGGATCCGCGAGCTGGACCCCGACCTGATCGTCGGCTGGAACGTCGTCGACTTCGATCTCCAGGTCTTCACGCGACGTTGCGAGCACCTGGGACTCCCACCGCGGGAGTGCCGGCTCGGCCGGGTGGAGGACGCCGTCTCGTTCCAGCAGGACCGGGGATTCACGCGCCAGAGCCGGGCCGAGATCCCGGGGCGCATGGTCGTCGATGGGATCGCTCTGGTGCGCGACGCCATGCGGCTCGAGGACTACCGGCTCGAGACCGTGGCGCGGGCCGTCCTCGGACGCGGGAAGAAGATCGACCACGAAGCCCCGGACGCCGGGGAGGAGATCCAGCGCCTCTACCGCGAGGACCCGGCTTCCCTGGTCGCCTACAACCTCGAGGACGCGCGGCTCGTCATCGAGATCCTCGAGCACGAGGGACTGCTCGACCTGACCCTCGAGCGCAGCCTGCTCTCGGGCATGCAGCTCGACCGGGTCGGGGCGAGCATCGCCTCCTTCGACCTGCTCTACCTGCCGGAGCTGCGACGTCGGGGGGTGGTGGCTCCCAGCGTGGACTCGACGCGCAAGACGGAGCCGATCCAGGGAGGCGCCCTGCTCGACGCGGTACCGGGACTGACCCCGAACGTGGCGGTCTTCGACTTCAAGAGCCTGTACCCCAGCCTGGTTCGGACCTTCAATCTGGACCCGCTCGCGCTCGCCGAGGCGGAAGCGCTGGGGGAGAGCGACGCGGCCGACGCGATCGAAGCGCCCAACGGTGCGCGCTTCTCGCGAGAGCCGGGGATCCTGCCCGGGATCATCGAACGCTTCATGGAGCGACGCGACGCGGCGCGCGCGCGCGGCGACCGCCACGCCGACCAGGCCATCAAGATCATGATGAACGCGATGTTCGGCGTCTTCGCCGCCTCGGCCTGCCGCTTCTTCGACCCACGGGTCGCCAACGCGATTACCGGCTTCGGGCAGCAGACCCTCGGATGGACCCGGGAGGCCTTCGAGGCCGAGGGCATGGCGGTCGTCTACGGCGACACGGACTCGGTCTTCGTGAAGCTCGACGTCCCCGGCGCCGGCTCGGCGGATGCACTGCGCCACCGGGCGACGGAGCTGCGCACGCGGGTCGAGGACCGGATCGCCGACCGGATCCGGAACGAGTACGGGGTCGAGCCGCGACTCACGCTGGAGCTCGAGAAGATCTACGACAGTCTCTTCCTTCCACGGGTCCGCGGCGGCCGCGGTGCCAGCAAGAAGCGCTATGCGGGATGGCAGGACGGCCGGGTCGAGGTGGTCGGTCTGGAGTCCGTACGTCGCGACTGGCCGGGCGTCGCGTCGCGGCTCCAGCTCGGGATGCTCGAGCGCCTCTTCACCAGGAACGACCCCACCGAGGTGATGGCCTTCGTCAAGCAGGTTCACGACGAGATGATGGAGGGCAAGCTCGACGACGAGCTGGTGTACGTGAAGCGCATCCGAAAGCGGAGCGTGGAGAGCTACACGGCGTCGACGCCGCCGCACGTGCAGGCGGCCCGTCGCATCCTCGAGGCGGGCGGGTCCGTGGGGCCGATCGTGCGCTACGTGATCACCACGGGTGGGCCCGAGCCGGTCCTGCCGGGTCGGCCGCTGCCCGGAGAGATCGACCGTCGCCACTACGTCGAACGCGTCCTGCGTCCCGTCGCGGACGCCATCCTGGTGGAGGTCGGTCACGGCTTCGACGAGGCGATGGGAGAGCCCCGGCAGCTGGATCTGCTCTGACGCCCTCGCCCCGGCCCGGCCCCGCAGGTCCCGTGAGCAGACGCTGAGGGCGAGCCTGGAGGCCGTCACGTCGCGCTCGTGTGGAACGCTCGTTCGTGTCACCGGTGCTTCGCAGGTCGAACTTGATTTCGTTTGACAGCTTCTCGATCCGGCCAGTACTCTCGAAATCGAGCGGGCCTGCCGTTCGGCCCGCGAACGGTGGGCGCGAAGAGCGCTGTCGGCGCATGCCTGCCAGGCCAACCGCACGAGCAGTGCACAGATCGGAGTCGAACCGCCGGAGGGCGGGGAGATCCGACGCACGAGGGAAGGAGTCGACAAAGACGTCGCAGGGTTCGCAGGAAGCCCTGCCCTTCGGCGAGTGACGGGCCAAGGCCTGTCGAGGCGCCGCGTCCATCAGGCCGGTCCCGCGCGACCCGTCGCGCCCGTCCGGCAAGAAGAGGGAACGGTCGAACGCCCGGAACGCGAGTTTCGGGCGTTCGCACGTCTGGCAGCGCATTCTCTACGCCCATGCAGGAAGAGCAGGAAGAAGAGGGCGACGAGGGCGAACGCGGGCTGCGCGCCACGCCGGACCGCGCGGTCGCGGACGAGTGGCTGCTGGTGCTCGCAGCCGAGGGCTTCCGCCCGTCGATCCGGCACGAGGCGGGCGCCTTCGTCGCGAGCGTTCCGGACACCGAGCACGCCGCGGCCCTGCGCGTGCTCGAGCACTACGACGACGAGCAGCGGGGACAGGTGGCGCCGCGGCCGGCAGCCGAGCCG
>JANQSB010000583.1 GCA_028284295.1 Myxococcota bacterium
GACCACGCCCGCGACGGCATCCGCCTCGGACGCAAGGGAGATCCCCAGCGCGACCCCGCCTTCGTGTCGGGCCGCTTCACCGTGCAGGACGAGGCCGCCCAGCTGGTGGTGGGCCTGCTCGATCCGCAGCCCGGCGAGCTGGTGCTCGACACCTGTGCGGCACCCGGCGGCAAGACCACGGCGATCGCGGAGCGCCTGGGCGGGCGCGGCGGCGTGCTGGCACTCGACCGCAACCCCCAACGCCTGCAGCTGGTGGCCCGGGCGTCTCGGCGCCTGGGACTGTCGGGCGTCCACACGCTGGAACGAGACGCCACCCGCAGCCTGCTCGACCTCCCGACGGAGTGGATCGCGACCCTCGAAGGCGTCGACGCCAGCCCGCCCCTGCGCTTCGACGCGGTCCTGGCCGACGTTCCCTGCAGCGGTCTCGGAACCCTGCGACGCAATCCCGACGCGCGCTGGCGCGTCAGCCCGAACGCGCCGCAGGAGCTGGCGCGCATCCAGCTGCAGATCCTGCAGCAGGCTGCCGCCGTATTGGGCCCGAAGGGCCGCCTCGTTTACAGTACCTGCACCCTCACCCCCGAAGAAAACGAGGACCTGGTGCACGCCTTCCTTCGCGAACGGCCCGACCTGCGCATCGCTCCCGCGAGCGAGCTGCCGGAAGAGGTGCGCGGTGTGGTCTCGGACGAGGGCTTCCTGCGCTGCCTGCCCCACGTCCACGACATGGACGGCTTCTTTGCCGTCCGCATCGAGCGGCAGCCCGTCGCAACCCCGGGAGACGAAGCCAGGTGAGCGCACGCGAGCCCCGAATCGCCCCCTCGATCCTGGCCGCGAAGTTCGAGCGCCTGGGCGAGGAGATCGCCGCCATCGAGAAGGCCGGGGCCGACTGGGTCCACGTCGACGTGATGGACGGGCACTTCGTCCCCAACATCACCATCGGCCCGCTGGTGGTCGAGGCCGTGCGGCGCTCGACCCGGCTGACGGTCGACGTCCACCTGATGATCGAGTCTCCCGAGCGCTACATCGAAGCCTTCGCCGAGGCGGGCGCCGACGTCATCGGTGTGCACGTGGAGGCGTGCCCCCACCTGCACCGCACCCTGGCCCAGATCCGCGAGGCCGGGGCCCGCGCCTGCGTGGTGCTGAACCCGTCGACGCCGGCCGGGTCCATCCAGCCGGTGCTGGGCGACGTCGATCAGGTGCTGGTGATGACGGTCAACCCGGGCTTCGGCGGGCAGCGCTTCATCGAGTCGATGCTGCCCAAGATCGAGACGATCCGGGGCTGGATCGACGAGCGCGCCCTCGACGTGGACCTCGAGGTCGACGGCGGCATCGGGAACGAGACGATCCTGGCGGCGGCCGCCGCCGGCGCGGACGTCTTCGTGGCCGGCACCGCCGTGTTCGGCGCCGACGACTACGGCGAGGCGATCGACGGGCTGCGCGAGAAGGCGCGGCGGTGACCCACCGGCGGGGGTTCCGAGGCGCCGCGGCGCTGGCCGCGGGCGCCCTGCTCGCGGCGGGCCTCGCCGGGGGCCCTGCCCTCGCCGACGACCTGGGCGCCGCCTCCCGTCCCGGCGATCTCGCAAAGCTGAGCGGACGCGACATCTACCAGCGCGTGCTCGACAACAGCTTCGAGTCCTTCATCCAGGAATCGGTGCTGACCTCGGGCGACCGCGGCGGCAACGAGCAGCGGAGCCGCTTCAAGATGTGGTTCCAGGACCTGCGCGACCCGCAGAAGGAGCAGCCCCGGGGCACCGTCATCGCCCGCAGCCTGGTCCAGTACACCCACCCCTTCGACATCCGTCACTCGGGCTACCTGATCCTGTCCAAGCTCGACTCGGTGAACGACCAGTTCGTCTACCTGTCGAGCCAGCGCCGTGTGAAGCGGGTGAATCTGCGCGGGGAGGCGGTCTTCGGCACCGACTTCAGCTTCGAGGACATCCTGCCCCGACAGATCGAGGACGCCGAGTACCAGCGGCTGGCGGACGCCGAAGCCCAGGGCCTGGACTGCTTCGTCGTCGAGGCGATCCCCAAGCAGCACGCGAAGTCCGAGTACTCGCGCATGTACGTCTACGTCGACAAGCAGCGCTACGTCCCGCTGCTGACCCGCTACTGGGACGATCGGGACACCGAGGTCAAGGAGCTCAAGAGCGAGCCCGAACGCATCGAGCACATCGAGGGGGTCTGGGTGCCGCGCCGCATGACGATGCGACACCTGAAGCTCGAGTCCTACACGACCCTCGACCTCGAGAAGATCCACCCGAACCCCGCGCTCACCAAGTCGACCTTCGAGCTCCGGCGCCTCGAGACCCACTGAGCTCGGCGCTCGCAAGGACCCTGCTAGAGCTTCGCGCGCACCAGGATGGCCGGCAGCAGCACCAGGTCGGTGACCAGGCAGATGGCCATGGTCAGGGCCGAGAGCAGGCCGAACTCGGTCAGGGTCGCGAAGCGCGAGACCGTGATCACCAGGAAGCCGAGGGAGAGCATCGCCGAGGTGATCGCGATGGGCCGTCCCACGAAGCGGGTCGCCAGACGCGCGGCCTCGGCCGGCTCCCGCCCCCGGCGTCGCTCGGCGCGGTAGCGCACCACGTAGTGGACGGTGTCGTCGATGGCGATGCCCAGCGCCATGCAGCCGATCAGGCTGGTGGGGAGCGAGAGCGGCGCGGCGCCGAGCCCGAGAACGCCGAAGTAGACGATCACCGGGACGAGGTTCGGCACCATGGCGACCACGCCGATGCCCAGGGATCGCAGCCCGACCGAGATCAGCACGAAGATCGAGAGCGCCGCGATGGCGACGCTGATCGGCTGACCCGTCGCGATCCCGTCGGCGCTGTGGGCCAGCAGGATGGCGTTGCCGGTGACGTGCGCGCGCACGCCCTCGGGCAGCTCGACGGCGGCCAGCTGCGCCTCGATCTCGTCCACGAGACGCAGGACGTGCTGCGAGCCGATCTCGCCGGTCCGCACGACGACGTTCGCCCGCCCGTGGTTGACCGTCGTGAATCGCTGCAGCTCGTTCTTGGGAATCATGAAGAGCAGCTCGGTCACCCCCGGACGGGTCTCGGGCACGCGCTCGTAGGCGGGGTCGTCCTGGTGGAAGGCCCGGTTCAGCATGCGCATCGAGTCGACGAAGGAGAGGGTGCGGCCCACGCCGTCGAGCCCGTCGAGGCGGCGCTGGATCTCCTCGATGGCGCGCACCACGCCGGGCTCGCGGAAGCTGCCGGCACCCGTTCCTTCCAGCACCACGTAGAGCGGCACCGCCCCGGCGAGCAGGTCGTTGATCGCCTCGAAGTCGACGCGCAGGGGCGCGGTCTCGTCGAAGTTCGACAGGTAGTCGGTGTCGATCACGATCCGCGGCAGCAGCAGCAGGGAGAGCAGCACGACCCCGGCCGAGACGCCGACGATGGCGCCGGCCGAGCCCGCGACCCGGGTGGCCAGCCCCTCCAATCTCCCGTCCAGCCAGACCCCCAGCCGCGCCGAGAAGCCGGCGCGCGGCTCGTCGCGCAGCGGCAGCAGGGCCAGCACCGCCGGCGCACCGGTGAGCGCGCTCAAGGTGATCCCGGCGATCCCGAGCATCGAGAAGGCGCCCAGCTCGTAGACTGCGGGCACGTCGGTGATGAGCAGCGCCCCGAAGCCCAGGATGGTGGTCAGGCCCGCGATCGTCACGGGCACGAGCATGTGGCGCAGACACGCGAGCGACGCCTCGCGGGCGCTGCTCGCCCGCTCGGCCTCCTCCTGGTAGCGCGACAGCACGTGGACGCCGTAGATGCTGCCGACCGCCAGCAGCATGGGCCCGACCAGGCCCGTCAGGATGGTGAGCTCGCGACCCAGGAAGGAGATCGCCGCGAAGGTCCAGAGCACCGAGCTGAGAGCCACCCCCAACGGCACGAAGACACCGCGCAGGCTCCCCGTGAAGACCCACAGGACGGCCGCGATCACGGCGGTCGCGAGGGGCAGCAGCAGCCGCAGGTCGCGCACCATCCCGTCGTAGACGTGGGTCTTGAAGTGCGGACGGCCCGAGACGTAGAAGGGGCGTCCGTCGAGGGCGGGCTCCGACTCGAGGATCTCGATGATGCGATCGTCCAGGCGGCCCTCGATCAGCTCGGCATCGGTCATGCGGCGGAAGTTGATGTTGATGGCCGCGGTGCGGGCGTCCGGCGAGACGATCGAGCGCAGGTAGACGGGGTCGTGCAGCGCCCGCTCGCGCAGCGACGCGAGCTCGGCCGTGTCCGTGGGAACCTCCTCGATGAAGGGCCGCACCTCGACCCAGTCCTCCTCCTGCACGTAGCGGAACGAGGTGACGTCCATCAGGCTGCTGATGGAGCGCACCTCCTTCATCTGCACGATCTTCGTCGAGAGCGCGTCGAGGGCGCGGAGGCAGTCCTCGCGAAAGACCTCCTCGCACTCGACGGCGACCACGTAGACCTCGTCGTCGCCGAAGTCGAGCACCGCACTCTGGTACAGCTCGTGGCCCGGGTCGCCCGCGGGCAGCAGCGGCTCCGTGGAGGGATCGAAGAGCAGGTGCACGCCCGGCGGATCCAGACGGAAGAGCTCCGCGGCGGCCGCCCCCGAGACGGCGAGCAACAAGGCAATGGCGATGGGAGCCCGATCGACGACCCACTCCGGGCGCCTTGCGATCCCCGTCAGGACGGCAGCCAGCACGACGGCCACGCCCCCTGCGAAGGCCCAGTCGAGGGACACGAGGCCCGTCGGGTCTGCCAATCGATCCCCCTCGGCGCTCCGCCACGCGCGCGAGACTTGATACAACGCCGCGTGGGAGGGCGCATCTCGTCGCGTACGGGCGCCCGGCGCCGCCTCCCCGCCTTGTCCGGGCGGGCCGAAACCGCCATAATCCCGCGCCTGTCGGGGCGTGGCGCAGTTTGGTAGCGCGCTTCGTTCGGGACGAAGAGGTCGCTGGTTCGAATCCAGTCGCCCCGACCATTCTCCAGCTCTCGCGCGATCGGCTGCCGGACCGATCCACCCTTCGGTCCGGCTCTGCGGCTTCTACCGGCGCTGATCTTCCGGCTCGCAGGCCCGCGGCCGGGGTCGACGCACCACCCAACGACCCGGCTCTCGAGGACGGCGACCGTGATCTACGGACTCTTCCTACTCGGCTTCGTTCTGCTGGTCTTTGGCGCCCGCTGGCTCGTCGATGGCGCGCTGAAGCTGGGAAGGCGGACCGGGGTGTCGGAGCTGGCGATCGGCCTCACGGTCGTATCGGTCGGGACCTCGCTTCCCGAGCTGGTCGTGAACCTGCTGGCGAGCCTGCGGGGCAACGCGGACCTCGCCGTCGGCAACATCCTCGGCAGCAACATCGCCAACGTGCTGCTGATCCTCGGCGTCTCGGGGGCGATCCGCGCGCTGCGGATCCGGGACCGGACCATCCTCTCCGAGGTTCCGATCTGTCTCGCCGCCACCCTGCTGGTCGGCTTCCTCGCCAACGCGGCGCTCTTCAGCCCCACCCACGACCTCACCATCAGCCGTCTCGACGGGGCCATCCTGCTGGGCTTCTTCGGCCTCTTCCTGGGCTACGTCTATCGCACCGCCGAGGACGGCCTCTCCGTCGAGACCGAGAGCGGCGTGTGGGCGCCGTCGACGCTCGCCACCGGCTTCCAGATCCTCGCGGGCGCGGGCGCCCTGGCGCTGGGCGGCGAGTTCGTGGTACGCGGCGCGCTGTCGATCGCCGAGGTCGCCGGGGTCAGCGAGTCCTTCGTCGGCCTCACCATCGTGGCGATGGGCACCTCGGCTCCCGAGCTCGCCGCGTCGGTCAGCGCCGCCGTGCGGGGCAACACCGACCTCGCGGTCGGCAACGTGATCGGCTCGAACATCTTCAACCTGCTGTGGGTGCTGGGCGTCAGCGCCCTGATCCGCCCCCTGCCCTTCGACATCGTGAGCAACACCGACCTGGTGATGGTCGTGGTGTCGGCCGCGATGCTGCTGGTCGCCATGGCCGTGGGAAGGCCGAACACCGTGGATCGCTGGGAGGGATGGGTCTTCCTCGGCGTCTACGTGGCCTACATCGGCGTGCTGGGCGTGCGGGGCTGAGCCTGTCGGGGAGCCGCTTCAGCCGGGCCCGTCGCTCGGGCTCTCGAGGGGCCGGATCGAGCCCACCAGCCACGCCACCAGGACGGCCAGATAGATCACGCCCGCAGTCGCCTGGAGGATGGTCAGGGACTCGGTCGCGGCGGTCGCGGGGGTGACGTCTCCGTAGCCCATGGTCGTCTGCGTGACGAAGCTGAAGTAGACGAAGCGCGTCGAGACGGCGGACAGGGCCCGGCCGCCCTCCGAGACCGCGAAGTGGCCCGGGTCGAAGACGTAGAGCATCCGGTAGATCTCGGAGAACGCGATGCCCATCAGGAGGTACACGCTGAGCGCCCCGCAGAGACGATCGGCCACGTAGTTGCAGGCCGTGAACACGTAGCGGAGGACCAGCACCGAGAGCACGCCGAAGAAGGTGACCAGGCAGGCCGCCAGCACGACCTCGAGCAGCTCGTTCTCTCCTGCCGTCGCCGTCCAGCTCCCGACGAGGGCCGGCAGCAGGAGCGCGCCGCTCACGTAGAACTGGACCGGGCTCCGGCTCACGGCATACAGCCCGAAGAGCATGACCGCGGTGAAGAGCCCGTTGAAGAGGCGCGCTTCGACGCCGTCGCGCCCGAGGTACGGATAGAGCGCCATCAACGCTACCAGCGACAGGAGCAGATAGAGGCAGCGGAAGCGATCGAAGAGCTCGAAGCGAGTCTCGTGCGACATCGTAACCCCCCTGGCTCCCCGGATTCGAAGCTAGCCTATCCGGCACGTCGTCTCGTCACCCGACGGAGGTCCCCGATGCACTCCCCCAAGCTTCGCCCGCCCTCACCGCGGACGCTGGTGATCCTCGTGGCCATGCATGCCGCGCTCGGAGCGACCGCTCCCGAAGCGTCGGCCGCCGCCTGGGCCGCACCCATCCAGGCGGACGGCGGCGAGATTCCGCCCGGCGGCACCTGGGGACGGATCGGGGGCGACTGCACGCGCGAGCGGCCCTGCTCGGTGCGGGACTTCGTCGTGCGCGGCGGCGACGAACGCGAGCTGGTGCTGATGGACGGCATCTACCGGGGCCGCGCCTCGATGGTCGACCTGCCGCCGGAGCGCAGCGGCAGCCCTGACCGCTGGCTCGTGGTGCGCGCCGAGAACGACGGTCGGGTGCTCGTCGACGGCGGGCTCGGGCACGGGGCGTTGCGGGTGCAGAGCAGCTTCACGCGCGTCGAGGGCATCGACTTCCGCTCGCAGCGCCGGCCCTCCGCCGTCGCCACCTCGCGGCACGTGGACGAACGCGTGCACGACGTGGTGCTGCGACGGATCGTCGCCTACAAGGACCCGATCCGCTGCGACGACCCCTGCAAGCCGGCCGAGGACAAGCCCGTCTACGAGGCCCTGACCCACGAGAACGTCCACGTCCTGACGGTGGTGGCGTCGGACCACGTCCTGCTCGAGGACGTGGCGGCCTTCGGACGCGGACGCAAGGTGGTCGAGTTCTACAAGTCGACCCACGTCACGGCCCGGCGCCTGTGGGCGAGGCAGGACGGCAACTGGCCCTGGCTTCGCTCCTCGAACCACAAGACCCTGACGGCCATGTACCGCAGCCACGACAGCCTGGTGGAGAACGCGCTGGTGACCGTGGGCGGAAGCCCCGATCCCCGGATCCAGCCCCCCGGCTACGCGGACACGCCGCAGATCTTCTCCACC
>JANQSB010000589.1 GCA_028284295.1 Myxococcota bacterium
AACGTCGAGGAAGCCGAGCAGGCGGTGGAGGCGGGGCTGACGCCGGTCCTTCACGACCGAGAGGGGCTCGCGCGGCTGGCCGCGGCCGCTGCTGCGGGCGCCAGGACCGTGTCCGTCCACGTCGAGGTGGACACCGGCATGCACCGGATGGGAGTTCCCGAGGAAGGGGCCGTGGAGTTCCTGGCGGAGGTGGCCGGCACGCCGGGGCTCGAGCTCGACGGCGTCTTCACGCACTTCGCACGGGCCGACGAGCCCGACCTGACCCCCAGCCTCGAGCAGGCGGCCCGCTTCCGCCGGCTGCTGGCGGCGGCTCGGGAGCGGGGTGTCGCGCCCCCCGTCGTCCATGCCGACAACTCGGCGGCCCTGCTGGCCGGCAAGCCGCTGGCGGAGGCGCTGCCCGAGGCGACGGCGGTCAGACCGGGTCTGATGCTGTACGGCGTCTCGCCGGCTCCGCATCTAGCCGGGGACCTGGAGCCGGTGATGACCCTGCGCGCCAGCGTGCTGGCGATCCGCGACGTGCCGGCGGGAGCCGGCGTGGGCTACGGGGGGACCTGGCAGGCGCCTTCCGGTGGCTCGCGCGTGGCCACCCTGTCCCTGGGCTACGCGGACGGCGTCCCGTGGACGGCGGGCAATCGCGGCCGGGTCTGGCTCGCGGGCGCCGCGCGTCCGGTCGTCGGTCGCATCTCGATGGACTCGCTCGCCGTCGAGATCGGCGATGCGAACGTGGCGCTCGGCGACGAGGCGATCCTCTTCGGCGCCGTTCCGGGCGCGGCAAACGGCGGTTCGGTGCGCGTCGAGTCCGCCGCCGAGGCGGCCGGCACCTTGCACTACGAGCTGCTGGTCCGCGTGGGCACGCGGGTTCCCCGTGTCGTGCGCGATGGGCCGGTCTCGTCCGCGAGCGTTTGACTTGCCTCGGACCGCTCGGTAAAACTCCACGAGCGCCCTCCCCAGCGCTACGGCCCCGGACAGCAAGCTCTACCGTGCTCTCTACCGTGCTCGCTCTGCCGTCTCGATCGCGAGCACTCGTGGAGTCCACTCTTCGATCTCGCAGGACGCTGCGAACGACCGTCCCGTCGGGCCGAGTGGCCGGGGGCTGGCCCAGAGAGCGCATCCTGCCAGGCCCACGAGGATCCCAAGGTCCCATGACCCCCCAGAGCTCGACGCGCCCGGTGGCGCGCGCACTCCTTTCCGTCTACGACAAGTCGGGCCTGCTGGAGCTCGGCCGGGGTCTGGCCGAGCTCGGTGTCGAGCTGGTCGCCTCGGGTGGAACGGCGACGGCACTGGCCGACGCGGGCCTCGAGGTGACGGCCGTCGAGTCGCTGACCGGCAGCCCGGAGATGCTCGGCGGTCGCGTCAAGACCCTGCACCCCAAGGTGCACGGCGGCATCCTGGCACGCCGCGATCTCGCGCAGGACCAGCAGGACCTCGCTGCGCAGCAGATCGCGCCCATCGACCTGGTCGTCTGCAATCTCTATCCCTTCGAGGAGACCGTCGCGACCCCGGGAGCCAGCTACGCGGACATCGTCGAGAAGATCGACATCGGCGGGCCGTCGATGCTGCGGTCGGCCGCGAAGAACCACGCCGACGTCGGCGTGGTGGTGTCACCCGCCGACTACCCGGTCGTTCTCGCCGAGCTTCGCGAGCACGGAGGCCTGCGCGAGGAGACCCGGCGGCGGCTGGCCCTCGAAGCGTTCCGGAGGACGGCCGCCTACGACGCGGCCATCCAGTCCTGGCTCGCGGAGCAGGTGGAGTCCGGTGACACCGTCGACGCGCCGGTCTTCCCGGAGACCTTCCTGCAGTCGTTGCCGCGCACCACGATGCTCCGCTACGGCGAGAACCCCCATCAGCAGGCCGCCCTGTACGGCTCGTTCCTGGACGGGATCGCCCGCCAGCTCCACGGCAAGGAGCTCTCCTACAACAACCTGGTGGACGTGCAGGCGGCCCTGGCGCTGATCCTGGACTTCCCCGTCGACCTGGATTCCTCTGCAGAAGGAGGAGCTTGCGTCGCAATCCTCAAGCACAACACACCTTGTGGGGTGGGCCTCGGGCCGAGTCCCCTGGAGGCCTATCAGCGCGCCTTCGAGACCGACCCGGAATCGCCCTTCGGCGGGATCATCGTCTGCAACCAGCCCTGGGACCTCGCCCTCGCCGAGGAGGTGGACAAGATCTTCACCGAGGTGCTCGTGGCGCCGGGCTTCGCCGAGGACGCCCTCGCCCTGCTGCGCAAGAAGAAGAACCGGCGTCTGCTCTCCTTCGATGCCACGGCCATCGATGCCGCGCAGCTCGAGTGGAAGCGAATCTTCGGCGGCGTCCTGCTGCAGCAGGCGGATGCGAGCCGGGGCGACCTCGGGGCCGCCGAGGTGGTCACGAAGACCCGGCCCACGCCCGAGCAGCTGCGCGCGCTCGAGTTCGCGTGGCGGGTGGTCAAGCACGTCAAGAGCAATGCCGTGGTCTTCGGCGCGGACGGGCGCACCCTCGCCGTCGGCGGAGGCTGCACCTCCCGGGTCGACGCCGTGCACGCCGCCGCCGCCAAGGCCGCGCGCACCGGCATCTCGCTGGAGGGTTCGGTGCTGGCCAGCGACGCCTTCTTCCCGTTCCCGGACGGGCTCGAGACGGCGATCGAGGCGGGCGCCCGGGCGATCATCCAGCCGGGTGGCTCGGCGCGCGACGAGGCGGTCATCGAGGCGGCGGACCGCCTCGGCGTCGCCATGGTGTTCACGGGGGTCCGGCACTTCCGGCACTGAGCCCGGAAGAGTCGATCCCCGGCGATGCAGCAACCCGCGACGATCCAGAGAAGAAGAGAGAGGGAAGTGGAATGAAGGTCCTGGTCGTCGGCTCGGCGGGACGGGAGCACGCGCTGGCCTGGAAGATCGGGCAGAGCCCCCTCGTCGACGAGGTGATCGCGGCGCCCGGCAACGCGGGCATCGCCGCGAGCTCGCGCTGCTTCCCCGACGTGGCCGACACCGACCTCGACGCCCTGGCGCGGCTCGCGCGGGACGAGGACATCGATCTGGCGGTGGTCGGTCCCGAGGCGCCGCTGGCCGCGGGCGTCTCCGATCGGCTTCGCGAGGAGGGCTTCGCGGTCTTCGGCGTCAGCCAGAGCGCTGCGCGTCTCGAATCGAGCAAGCGCTTCGCCAAGGACTTCATGCAGCGGCACGGCATCCCGACGGCCGCGCATGGCAGCTTCGACGACCCGGACGCGGCCGTGGCCTACGCGCGGCAGCTCGGGGGACGCTGCGTGATCAAGGCCGACGGACTGGCGGCCGGCAAGGGCGTGGCGATGTGCGAGACCCTCGCAGACGCCGAGCGAGCCATCGCCGAGACCATGCGGGAGCGGCGCTTCGGCGCCTCGGGCGACAGCGTGGTCATCGAGGAGTGGATGGAGGGCGAAGAGGCCTCCTACATCGTCCTGACCGACGGCGAGCACGTCGTGCCCATGGCCTCGTCCCAGGACCACAAGCGTGCACTCGACGGCGACCGCGGCGAGAACACCGGAGGCATGGGCGCCTACTCGCCGGCGCCCGTGGTCACCGAGGCCTGCGAGAAGCGGATCCTCGAGGAGATCGTCCATCCCGCGATTCGCGGCATGCGCGAGGAGGGTGCGCCCTTCCGCGGCGTCCTCTACGTGGGCCTGATGATCGCCGACGGCACGCCGCGAGTGGTGGAGTTCAACGTGCGCTTCGGGGACCCGGAGGTCCAGGCCCTGGTGGTGCGGATGCAGGGCGACCTGGTCCCGCTGCTCCAGGGCGTCGCGAGCGGCCGTCTCGATCCGGGCTCGCCGCTGTCGTGGGGAGACGCCGCCGTCTGCGTGGTGATGGCTTCCGGAGGCTATCCGCGCAGCTTCGAGAAGGGCAAGCCGATCTCCGGAATCGACGCGTCGGGACAGCTGTCGCCGGCCGACCCGAACGTGGCGATCTTTCACGCCGGAACCCGGGCTCGCGAAGGCGCCGGCTTCGAGACCTCGGGCGGTCGCGTCGTGGCGGTGACCGCGCGTGGCGGCGACGTGCGGGAGGCGCGCGACAACGCCTACCGGGCCGTCGAGCAGATCCACTTCGATGGCGCCCATGCGCGCCGCGACATTGCGAATCGTGCCCTCGACCGCTGAGGCCGCAGCCCCCGTCGATCCGGAGCCCGACCGAAGATGACCGTCGTCCGCCCCTTTCGCGCCGTCCGCTACGACCCCGAGCGGGTCGATCTGACGCGGGTGATCGTGCCGCCCTACGACGTGATCGCAGGCAACGAGCGCGGCTCGTTCTTCGATCGCGATCCCCACAACGCGATCCGCTTCGAGCTGACCCGGGAGGTCGAGGCCGAGGCCACCACCGACTACGGCGAGGTCCGTCGCGCACTCGACGAATGGCTGTCGAGCGGGGTCCTGGTCCAGGACGAGAGCCCCGCGTTCTACGTCATGCGCCAGCGCTTCCAGGCGCCCGATGGACGCAAGCTCGAGCGCATCGGCTTCTTCGCGGAGCTGCAGCTCGCCGCCTACGACGAGCGCGTCGTCCTGCCGCACGAGAGCACCCTGGCGGGCCCGAAGCAGGATCGCCTGCGGCTGCTGCGCGCGGCCCGCGCGAATCTGTCCAGCGTGTTCATGCTCTACGAGGATCGCGAGGAGGAGATCGCCGAGTGGCTGGCCTCCGCACTCGAAGAGGCGCCGATCGGGACCGCCGTGGACGACGCCGGTGTGGAGTACACGCTGGCGAGGGTCACGGACCCGGAAGCCGTGTCGGCCATCGCGGGCTTCCTGGAGAGTCGCCCCGTGGTCATCGCCGACGGCCACCATCGCTACGAGACCGCTCTCGCCTACCGCGACGAGCAGGGTGGGGCGGCGGCACCCGCGGAGGCTGCGGGCTCCACCCTGGCCTACTTCGCGAATCTCTACGCACAGGGGAGCCTCCTGCTCCCGATCCATCGGGTCGTGCTCCGCGGTGCGGCGCCGCGAGATTGGAAGGCGGCGCTACCGGGCTGGAAGCAGGCGAGCGTACGGCTGGCCGCGGACGCCAGCGACATCGGCGAGCGCCTCGAAGAGCATCTCGCCCCCCACGCCGGACGGCCCGCCTTCGCGGCCGACGACGGCAACGGAACCCTCGAGGTGCTCTGGCGCGACGAGCCGCTCGGCGACACCCTGATGGTGCGACTGCTCGAGAGCGAGATCCTCGGCGGTGTCTTCGGACTCTCCCCCGACGACATCCGCGACGGCGCCGTCTCGTTTCCCAAGAGTGCCGCGCGTGCCGCGGAAGAGGTGCGCGACGGCGACGGCGTCGTGGCTCTCTACCTCAACGCGCTCGACCCCGACGACGTCTTCCGCGTCACCCGTGCCGGCGAGCGCATGCCGCAGAAGTCGACCTTCTTCTCACCCAAGGTGCCCACCGGAATGGTCTTCCGGGTGCACGAGGAGGGGTGAGCAGACGCCCAGGAGAACGAACCCGAGAGGCAACAGGGCAAGGACCCGGAGGGGGAAGCCATGGCCAGGAAGCGCCAGCGTCATCCGAAGTCGATCGGACCGGTCGTCGGTCAGGTGCTCGCGGACCTCGGGCTCGAGGCCGCGCAGGATGCCTTCCGCATCGGAGAGCTGTGGGAGGAGGCCGTCGGGCCCGAAGTCGCTCGTCACTGCCGACCGGTCGCGGTCCGGGGAAAGGTGCTCGAGGCCGAGGTCGACTCCAGCGTCTGGTGTCAGCAGCTGCAGATGGAGCGCGAGCAGCTGCTCGCCGCACTGCACGAGCGGATGGGAGACGCAGCACCCTCGGACCTGCGACTGCGCGTCGGCTACAATCGCGGATCCTGAGCCGGGAGAGTGGAGGCAGAGGATGGCCAAGTCGGAAGCGGATGCTCGAGAGGCCCCCGGGGAGGGGGTCCAGTGCGACTTCTGTGGCCAGATGGCGACCTCGGTTCGCCGCGTGGCGCTCGATCGAGGCTACGAACGCCTCCGCACTCCCCATCGGGAGCAGTTCGCCTGCCCGGCCTGCTCCGAGCGCAAGGAGCGCGAGCGACTCGGCCTCGACCGCCGCGTCCGCTAGCCCGAGGCGGGGCGCCCGCGCCGCCGTTGAAATGCTCCGCCTGGTTTCCTAGGCTGCGCGCCCACTTGCGCCAACCCCTGAGGAAGATCCCATGGTCAAGATCCGCCTGACTCGCGTCGGCGCCAAGAAGAAGCCGGTCTATCGCGTCCAGGCCATCGACGAACGCAAGGCCCGCGACGGTCGCGCGCTCGAGTACCTCGGCACCTACGATCCCAACTCCGATCCGGCCGCCGTCGAGCTGAAGCTCGAGGCCATCGATGCCTGGGTGGCCAAGGGCGCGCAGATGAGCGACACGGTCGCGTCGCTCGTGAAGCGCGCGCGGGCCGGCGCGGCGGCCGCGCCAGCGGCCAGCTGATGTCCGCCGAAGCCGCGAAGCTGGTCGAGTTCATCGTCAAGTCCATCGTCACCCAGCCCGACGAGGTGCGGGTCAACGTGACGGAGGGCGGTCGCACCCTCGAGCTCGAGACGTCCAGCGAGGATCGCGGCCGGGTGATCGGTCGTCAGGGCCGGGTGGCCAAGGCCATGCGCGCCGTCGTCGGAGCCTCCGCGGTCGGCGCCGACTGCCGGCTCGAGATCATCGACTAGCGGGCGAGCGCTTCGCGTTCGCTTGCTGCGGGGCCTGCACTCTGTGCAGACCGGGGCGGCCCCGGAGTCCAGCGGGGCAGCCAGTTGCCCGATCCGGAAACCCAGCGAGAGAGCGGGCGCGTCGTCCTCGGGCGGATCGTCGGAGCCCACGGATTGCGGGGCGAGGTCCGCGTGCGTGTCTTCGGCGACGCTCCGGACAACCTGGCCTCTGCACCGGTCGTCTGGCTCGCGGCGACGCAGGACGATCCGGACGCGCGGCAGCACGCTGTACGGACCGCGGGGAGCGGTCGGCCGGGAGAGCTGCGGCTGGGCCTGGAGGACATCGCCGATCGCGATGCCGCCGAG
>JANQSB010000590.1 GCA_028284295.1 Myxococcota bacterium
GCTCGTCACGGGCAAGGAGATCCGGACCAGCTGGTTCGACAGCCACCCGTCGTCCCCCGAGCGGGCCGAGGCCACCCGGGAGCGGGCGCCGAAGCTCGAGCGGGCCCCGCACACCCCGATCGCCGCGAACCGGGCTGCGCTCTTCGGGCGACTGGACGGCCTGATCCTGGGCAGGGACCCCGCCGCCGGGCTGACCGTGGGCGACCGCTTCGTCCACCCAGAGCTCGGCTGGTCGATCGCCTTCCCGCCCGGATGGGACGTGGTCAACTCGGCTGCCGCCGTGGCCGCGCGCGGACCGGGCGACGAGTCCGCCATCGTGCTCCAGATCGCCGGGAGCGACGAGAGCCTCGAGGAGATGCTGGCCAAGATCGAAGGGGAGAACCCCGAGCTCGTGATCGAGCGACGCGAAGTCGGCGGGCTGCCTGCAGCCCAGACGGTGTTCAGCAAGAAGGGACACCGCGCCGAGGTGTCGTGGATCGAGCACCGTGGCCGGATCTACCAGCTGGCAGCAGTCGCGCCGGAGAAGGAGTTCGCGGCCCGGCAGGAGAGCTTCGGCCGCACCCTGCGCAGCTTCCGCGACCTGCGGGCCGACGAGCTCGCGAAGGTGCGGGACCGGCGGCTGCGGATCGCCACGTCCGGCCCGGGAGAGAAGCTGACCGGGCTGCTGACGCGAGTCGGCAGCACCTGGGACGCTCCGACCGCGTCGGTGGCGAACGCGTTCCCGGAGTCGAAGACCCTGGCTCCGGGCACGCTCGTCAAGTACAGCCGCAAGGAGGCCTACACGCCCCGCTCCCGGGGCCGCTGAGCGGGCTCCAGGTCCCGGGCTTCAGGTCCCGGGCTTCAGATCGGGCTTCAAGTCCAGCGAAGCCGAGTTCATGCAGTAGCGCTGCCCCGTCGGAGCGGGACCGTCCGGAAACACGTGCCCGAGGTGCGCGTCACAGCGTGCGCACTTGACCTCGATGCGACGCATCCCCATCGAGTCGTCGACCTCGGTGATCACCCGATCTTCGGCGATGGGCTGGAAGAAGCTCGGCCAGCCGGTGCCCGAGTCGTACTTGGTGTCGGACGTGAAGAGCTCGGCCCCGCAGCAGATGCAGACGTAGACCCCGTCGTCCTTGCAGTCCCAGTAGCGCCCGGTGAACGCGCGCTCCGTGCCGGCCTGGCGCGTCACCTGGAACTGCTCCGGGGTGAGCTTCTCGCGCCACTCGTCGTCGGACTTCCGGATCTTGTCGCTCATGCTGGATCGCTCCGCGGGGTTCGGGGGGTCTCGTGCCGACCCCTCCCGGGTCGGCCCGCCGGTGCCTAGCCGAAGAGGGGCGGACGCCGGTCCAGCCAGCCTACCGCTTCCTCGAGTCGCGAAGCCACCTGCAGCAGCAGCTCCTCGCGCGCGTAGGGGGCGACGAGCTGCGCGCCCACGGGCAGGCCCTCGTCGGTCCAGTGCGCGGGCAGCGAGATCGCGGGCTGGCCCGACAGGTTGAAGGGCAGCGTGAAGGCGCCGTAGGGGGCCGAGAGCAGGAAGGCGCGCAGGGGCTCTTCGGGAGTCGAGACGAGGGTCCCGATCTCGGGCGGCGGCGCGGCCTGGGTGGGAGTCAGCAGCAGGTCGAAGCCGTCGCCCCACCAGCTCGCGAAGCGCCGACCGAGCCCGTGCACGAACTCGAGCGCGGCCAGGTGCCGGGGCGCGGGGATCTCGCGACCCGCGTTCGCCAGCGCCCAGGTGAGCGGCTCGACGTC
>JANQSB010000616.1 GCA_028284295.1 Myxococcota bacterium
TCGGCGGCCTTGGTGTAGATGCCGCCGCCGTGGGCTCCGACATCGCGGGCAAGGTCGTGGAGGGGATTCCCGAGGACGATCCCCGCAACCCCGGCGGCATCGCCGACAACGTCGGCGACAACGTCGGTGACGTGGCCGGCATGGGTGCCGACATCTACGAGTCGCTGGTCGCCGCCGTCGTGGCCGCCATGGCCATCGCGCTGACCGCCAAGACCGAGTACGTGGAGAGCTTGTTCACCCAGGTGCCCCAGGGCGTCGATCCGACCTTCCTGGCGGTGACCCTGCCGGTCTTCCTCTCGGGTGTGGGGATCGCCGTCTCCATCGTCTGCATCTTCGCCGCCCGGGCGATGCGACAGAACAGCCCGGCCATGGTGCTCCGCGCGGCGCTGGTCGTGCCGTCGCTCATCATCGTGGGCTCGGCCTTCGTCATCAATCCGCTGCTCGGGGTCAGCCAGGTGGTCACCGGTGCACTGGGCGCTGGCGCCATCGGCGGTGCCATGATCGGTCTGCTCACCGAGTACTACACCGCCTGGGGACCGATCGAGAAGGTCGCCGACGCCTCCAAGACCGGCGCCGGGACCGGCATCATCTCGGGTCTCTCCGTAGGCATGGAGAGCACGGTCTTCTCGCTGCTCATCGTGGCGAGCGTCGGCTTCGTAGCCAACTGGGTGATGCCCGAGGGCATGGGTCTCTACGGCATCGCCATGGGCGCCGTCGGGATGCTGGCCGGTACGGCCATCGTGATGACCGTCGACGCCTACGGTCCGATCGCGGACAACGCGGGCGGCACCAGCGAGATGAGCGAGCTGGGCCCGGAGGTGCGCGCCATCACCGACGAGCTCGACGCGGTGGGCAACACCACGGCCGCCATCGGCAAGGGCTTCGCGATCGGCTCGGCGACCCTGACCGTGCTGTCGCTCTTCTCGGCGTTCATCCTGGAGGTGAACCACACGCGCGGACTGGCCGGAATGGAGGCGCTGGTCCTCAAGCTCGACGAGGCGCCGATCCTGATCGGCCTGCTGATCGGTGCGACTCTGCCCTACGGAGTGGGGGCGACCACCATGATCGCGGTCGGCAAGGCCGCCCAGGCGATCATCCAGGAGATCATCCGCCAGTTCAACGAGATCCCGGGCCTGCGCGAGGGCAACGCCGAGCCCGAGGGCACCGTGATCGTGGACATCGCCACCAAGGCCGCGCTGGTCCAGATGATGCTGCCCGGAAGCATGGCCGTGCTGGCGCCCGTGGCCGTGGGCTTCATCCTCGGCCCGGCCGCCCTGGCCGGCATGCTCGCGGGGGCCGTCGCCGTGGGCGCCTCGCTCTCGCTCTTCATGGCCAACGCGGGCGGTGCCTGGGACAACGCCAAGAAGTTCATCGAGAGTGGTGGCATCGAGGGGCATCCCAAGGGCTCCGACACCCACAAGGCCGCCGTCGTCGGTGACACCGTGGGCGATCCCTTCAAGGACACCTCCGGCCCCGGCGTCGCCATCCTCATCAAGGTCATGAGCGTCGTCAGCCTGCTGATCGCGCCGCTGATCGCCACCTTCTAGAGGTCCCGGCGCGCACGTCCGAACGCCCCGGCCGCTTCCCGGCCGGGGCGTTCTGCGTTCGCGCTAGCCTCGGGTCGAAGGAGCGGTCACGGCGGAGCAGGCGCAGGGTTCGACGGAGGTGGCGGCGGGGGGCCGGACGCCGCATCTCGAGGAGGCCGGGAGCTTCGACTTTCGGGAGGTGTACGCGCTCGCGCTGCGCACCTTGCCCTACCTCTGGTCCAACATCGCCGAGCTCAAGCCGCTCCTCTGGGTCGGAGCGCCGCTGCTGGTGCTGAGCCTGCCGCTGGGGATGCTCGGCGCGGACCTCTTCCTGAACCGGATGCTCGACGGTCAGCCGCTCACGGGCTTCGAGGCCTGGCTGCTGCGTCTCGAACCGGCGGAGTTCGTCGAGGTCGACGCGCTGTCCGTCGAGGCGCGGAAGATCGTTCGGGACCACCTGGTCATCGGCATCGTCGCGCTCGTGCTGGCGCTGACCCCGATCGCCCTCTGGGGGGCGTGGAAGATCCTGATGCTCGGTCAGCGCATCAACCAGCTCCTGCGTGTCGAGATGGTCACGAACATGCAGGCCATGTCCATGCGCTTCCACGCGGGCTCGCGGGTCGGCGACTCGATCTATCGCACCTACCAGGACAGCGCGATGGTCACCAACCTGATGGGGATGCTCGTGCAGCCCATCGGTCCACTCTTCGCAGGGGTCACCGGCTTCTTCATCGCCTTCGTGTACGACTGGCGGCTGCCCCTGGTGTGGATCGCGCTCTACGTCGCCGTCTTCGGGATGGCCCGCTACTACACGGCGGTGTTCCGGCGGGCCTTCCGGGTCGCGCGCGAGCGCAACAGCGCGCTGACCTCGCGGATCCAGGAGACCCTGTCGGGTGTGAAGGTGGTGAAGGCCTACGGTGCCGAGCCGGTCGAGCAGAGGCGCTTCGAGCAGGCCTCGCGCAGCGCTTTCGACGGGGCCTACGAGGCCCGTACCACCCTGGCGTTGATGGGCATCCTGATCTTCAACCTCTCCGCGCTCCCCGCGATGCTGGCCGCGACGGTGCTCTCCGTGATGGCGCGCGAAGGCACCCCTCTGGCGGCCGGCTTCGCGCTCGGCGCGGTGGGCTTCGCGACCTGGAACCTCGGGGCCTACGCGAACGCGCTGGGCCGGGTGGGAACCTGGTCGCGAGCGGCGCGGCGCCTGCTCTGGCTGTGGGCACGCACCCAGGACATGGCCGTTGGCATGGAGCGCGCCTTCACCCAGGTCGACATGCGTCCCGAGGTCCGGGACGCCGAGGACGCGGTGCCCTTCCCGGGTCTGCAGGAGGCCGTGTCCTTCCGCGGCGTGTGGTTCGGCTACGACCCGGCCCATCCGGTGCTGCGAGGGGTCGACCTCGAGGCTCGGGCGGGTCGCGTGACGGCACTGGTCGGGCCGACCGGCTCGGGCAAGAGCACCCTGGTGAGCCTGCTGTTGCGCCTCTTCGACCCGGACGAGGGCCGGATCGAGGTGGACGGCACGGACCTGCGGCGCTTCGAGCTGGAAGGCCTGCGCGACTGCGTCTCGATCGCGTTGCAGGAGAACCTGCTCTTCGCGACCACGGTGCGCGAGAACATCCGCTACGCGGTCCCGGGAGCCTCCGACGAGCGGGTGCGCGAGGCGGCCCGGGTCGCCTGTGCGGACGAGTTCATCGCGCGGCTCCCGGAGGGCTACGACACGATGCTGGGGGAGCGCGGTGCGCGTCTCTCGACCGGCCAGCGACAGCGGCTCTCGATCGCCCGGGCGCTCATCAAGGACCCGAAGATCCTGGTGCTCGACGAGCCCACCGCGTCCCTGGACGCCGACACCGAGCTGCGGGTGATGCGCGAACTGGCGGAGTGGGGTCGGGGGCGGGCCATCGTCGTCGTCGCGCACCGCTTGTCGACGATCCGGCGGGCGGATCAGATCGTCTACCTGCGGGACGGGCAGGTCGTCGAGCAGGGCTCGCACGAAGAGCTGATGGCGCTGCCCGAAGGTGCCTACCGCCGCTTCGTCGAGCTGGAGCAGGCGGGTCGCGAGCCTTCGGCGTCCGCTGCTGCGCAAGAGGGGGTGTCGTGAGCGGGCGAATCGGCAACCGCCAGGCGCTCGCCGACATCGGTCGCGCGCTGCGTTACCTGCGACCGGTTCGACGTGCCTTCGCGGGCAAGCTCGCCTACATGCTGCTGGGACTGGTCCCGGCGGTTCTCTTCCCCTGGCCGGGCAAGGTGCTCGTCGATCACGTGATCCAGGGGCTGCCGCTCGACGCCACCCGCTACCCCTTCTTCTTCCAGCCGGTGGTGGACGCGCTGGAGGGCCGGTCGCCCGCGGAGATGGCCTTCGCGATGCTGCTCTTCGGTCTCGCGCTGTTGGCGGTCTTCGGTGGCACGGGGACCACCGACGCGCGCGACCAGACCGGGGCGAAGCTGGCACAGGGCACCGACCTCGCCACCCGCTCGGAGAACGTGGCGAACGAGGGTCACAGCTTCGTCGGCGGTCTCGTGGGCTATCTCGAGTACCGCCTGACCCTGCGAATCTCCCAGGCACTGAACCACCACTACCGCAGCCACCTCTTCGAACGCATCCAGCGGCTGCCGATGACGCGGCTGGACGACCAGCGCATCGGCGACGCCATCTACCGCCTGATGTACGACACGCCGCAGATCACCGAAGTGTGCTTCCGGCTGGTCCTGACACCACTGGTCACCCCGTTGTCGGTCGGGGTCACCGTGTGGGTGATGGCGATGACCTTCGGCGACGTGCCCGAGGTGCTGTGGACGGCCATCGCGCTGGCACCGGCGAGCTTCCTCCTGACCCTTCCCTTCACCGGTGCCATGCGTCGGCGATCCCTGGAGGCGCGCCGGACCGGCTCGGCCACGACCTCGACCCTGGAAGAGGGCGTGTCGAACGTGCTGGCCGTGCAGGGGCTCGGTGGCCAGACTCACGAGCAGGAGCGCTTCGAAGGCGCGAGCTGGGATTCCTATACCGAGAGCCGTCGCTTCCAGCTCCTGTGGTGGTCCGTCGTCGTGGTCTTCTCCATCGCCGGCGGCAGCGCCGCGACCTGGCTCTTCTACCGGCTCTCGGACCGCGTCTTCGAAGGCACTCTCACGATCGGCGACCTGGGCGTCATCTTCTCGTTCTTCGGCATCCTGGCCTTCACGGCCGAGAGTGCCGGACGCCTGTGGATCTACCTCCAGGACAACGTAGTCGGGCTTCGGCGCGTCTTCGAGCTGATGGACGAGCCGTCGGACCCGCAGCCCGACGGCGCGCGAGCCCTCGACGGGGTGCGGGAGGGGTTCCGATTCGAAGGGGTCGGATACTCCTACCCCGATGGCACCCGCGCGCTCGAAGGTGTCGATCTCGAGCTTCGTCGCGGGGAGATGCTCGCCATCGCCGGGCCTGCCGGGGCGGGCAAGACGACCCTCGCCTATCTGCTGCCGCGCTTCCTCTCGCCGACGGAAGGCTGCATCCGGCTGGACGGCATCGACCTGCAGGAGATCGATCGCGAGGCACTGCGGCGAAACGTGGCCTTCGTCTTCCAGGAGCCCACGCTCTTCGACGCGACGGTGGCGGAGAACATCCGCGTGGGCTTCCCCGGGGCGAGTGACGAGGCGCTCCGGCGGGCTGCGACGCTCGCGGGAGCCGCCGAGTTCATCGAGCGGCTGCCACAGGGCTACGACACGCCCCTGGGACGTGGCGGCGGCCGCCTGTCCGTGGGACAGAAGCAGCGATTGTCGATCGCCCGAGCGCTCGTGCGCGAGGCACCGGTGCTGGTGCTCGACGAGCCGACCGCCGCACTCGATCCCGAGACCGAGGTGCTTCTCGTCGAGTCGTTGCGACGGGTCAGCGAGGATCGCCTGGTGGTGGTGATCGCGCATCGCCTCTCCACCATCCGCAGCGCGACGCAGATCCTCTTCCTGGAGGAGGGGCGGGTTCGCGAGCACGGCAGCCACGACGAGCTGATGGCGCGCGAGGACGGGGCCTACCGGCGCTTCGTCGAGCTGCAGAGCAGCCAGGCGGCCTGAGCCGTCGTCTCCGGCCCGCCCGGCGGTCTCGGCGAGCGGGCTACTGCGGGCTCCAGCTGGAGACGCGGCTCTCGTAGTCCGGTCGCTTCCGCTCCTCCGGAGGGTCGCCGACACTGCCGATGTAGACGAAGCCGGCGACCCGCTCGTGTTCCTGCAGGCCGAGCGCCCGGGCGAAGCCCTCGTCGTAGGCGTACCACTCGGTCAGCCACTGCGCGCCGAAGCCGGCGAAGAGCGCCGCGTTCAGGAGGTTCTGGCAGGCCGCACCGGACGAGAGCTGCTGCTCCCACATCGGGATCTTGACGGCTCGTGCG
>JANQSB010000453.1 GCA_028284295.1 Myxococcota bacterium
CCGACAAGAAGATCGGCAGCACGGTCTCGGGGTGCTCGACGAGGGCCTCGGAGTAGTAGTAGCGGCGTGCGTGCACGCCCGCGACGACGTCGAGGCGCCGTTCCAGCGCCGAGCACTCCGCCGCGAGCCCGGGCTCGGGACTCAGCCTCTTCGCCCCGCCCGCAGCCGCGGACCGCGACTCGGCCCAATCGAGAATGGCGCCCGAGCCCTGGACCGGGCTCTCGCCGACAATCAGCAGGGGAAGCGACGAGCCGGGCGCCCGGAGCTCGCGGGTGGCCTCGACGTGGGGCCCGGGACTGAGATGGCGGAGCCCGTAGTCGATGCCGAGGTAGTCGAGTGCCCAGCGTGCCTTCTCGCAGTAGTGCGAGACTGCGAACACGTAGAGGGTGGGGGTCGCTTCGTCGTTCTCTGCCACGGGGACAGGATACTCTTCCCGGTCATCCAGGCTTGCCCCCGACCGAACCCGGCTGCCTCCATTCGGGAAGGAACGCAGAAGGGAACGCAGAAGAGGAGATCCGATGAGGTCCCGCCATCCGTTCGTCGTCGCCGCCTTCGCGGCTTCCCTCGTCCTCGCCCCGGCCGCCGGGGCCGGGGAGATCCAGCTGGAGCCCGGTCTCTGGGAGGTGGAGAACGACATGGCCGCCGCGGGCGGCCAGCTGGGCGCCGCACAGGCCGAGCTGAAGCGGCAGCTGGCCGCGATGCCCCCCGAGCAGCGCGCGATGATGGAGAAGATGATGGCTGGCCAGGGCGTCGACCTGGGGGGCAAGGGCCTGCTCGGGGTCACCGGGCGTATCTGCCTGACCCGGGAGATGATCGACCAGCACGAGCTTCCGGTGCAGAAGGGCAAGTGCACGACGAAGCTGCTGTCGCGCACGGGAAACTCCGTGAAGATGAGCTTCGAGTGCACGGATCCACCGGCCCACGGCGAGGGCGAGTACACCATCCTGAGCCCGAAGGCCTACGAGATGAAGATGGCGGTTCGCGCCGCGATCCAGGGCCAGGAAGAGAAGATGACGATGGACGCCACCGGCAAGTGGCTCGGAGCGGACTGCGGAAGCGTGAAGCCGCGAGCGTGGTCGACTGCGCCGCGCTAGCCGTGTCCGCCTACCTCCGTCGTCGTCGCCGCGCCACGGCGACGACGGGCGCCGCGGTGAGCCCGGCCAGCAGCGCGTCGGGCTCGGGAACGGTCGTCTCCAGGCTTCCGGTGCCGCTGGGGCCGAAGACCTCGGCGGCGATGCCACCGCCTTCCGCGATGGCGCGCTCGACCGATCCGACGGGGTACTGGACGAACAGGACCGTGGACTGCTCGCCGTCGACGAGCTCGACGTCCCAGTCGACGCCGCGGCTGAAGCCGTTGTAGCCGTGGCCGAAGTTGTTGCCTCCGTCGGGGACGAGCAGGGGCGACATCGGGTCGTCGGGGGGGTTCCAGCCGGCCTGGGGCGCGCTCAGGCGGATCGGACCGTCGGTCGTCACGATGCCGCCGATGCCCCGGATCGGGTCCGACCCGGGTCCGACCTCGAGCCGGAAGAAGACGGTGTCGCCGAGAGGCTGGAAGCAGGGGTTCGAGTTCGTGGTGCACTGGGGGAACTCGTCGAAGCCGTCCAGCGAATTCACGGGCAGGACCGTTCCCACCAGGTCGTGGCTCGTGTCGATGCTCGCGGTCCCCGCGAAGGCCAGCGGCTCGTCGAGCGTGTAGAAGCGCGGGTCCGGGCACGGTGTCGAAGCCATCAGGTAGGTGGCCACGTCGAAGAACTGGTCGTGGGGCGAGGGGGTGCCGCAGCGGAAGTCCGCCAGGTTGTCGCTGGCGTCGAAGACCCGGTGCAGGCTGTTTCCCTGTGGGCTCCTGGAGATGGGGTTGCCGACCGTCGACGGAATCGGGCCCGTGTAGCCGCCGTACGCCACGCAGTCGATGTAGTTGGCGGGGTCGCTGTGGTCCCAGCTCGCCGGGTCGGGCGCCGTGCCGTCCATCTGGACGGGCGCCCCCCAGCAGAGCATGCCGGCCGCCGGGAGGTCGGGGTCGATCAGGACGTCGACGGAGTTGCGCTCGTTCGCGACCTCCTGGGTGCCGAAGAGGAGGCGGTCGTCGCGAGCCAGTCCCACGCTCGACACGGTACCCAGATCGCCCAGATGGACTCCGCCCGCGCCGAACGCGCCGAGGACGGTCTGGTCGAGGTTGACCGCCTGGCCGCCCAGCTGGCGCAGCTCGACGAACTGGAAGTCCCCGTCGCCGAACCAGGAGACCAGCACCTCCTGGATGCGGACGGCCGAGAGCTGGGCTCGCGCGGGCGATGCCACCGTGAGAAGCGGGGCCGCGAGGCCGATCGCCAGGCCGGCTCGGACGGTTGTACGGAGAACGGTGCGGAGAAGAGACGACGGGCGGAGTCCGGACATGATGACCTCCTGGTGGGGCCATCATCCGGCAGCCGGACGGGCCGGGTCATCACCCTGCAGGGTGATGACCCGCCGAGCGCGCCCGGGCATGCTGCCCCGACGCGCTTCTCAGTCGTCGTCGCGGCGGCCGCGCGCGTTCAGGAGCGGCGGCGCGATGCTCAGGGCCCGGTGCACCAGCTCGATCCGGTTGCTGCACAGGGTCTTGCGGAAGATCGCCTTGCTCTGCGCCTTCACGGTGTCCGGGGTGACCCCGCGACTGTCCGCAATCTCCCGGGTCGACAGCCCTTCGCTCATCAGGGCACAGACCGCGCGCTCGGCCTCGGTGAGGCCATAGACTTCCGCAAGACCGCGCGTGGAGATGATGGCGCGGTGCTCGGGATCGATCACGCACACGAGCGCACCCGTGACCGGCGCCTCGAGCTCGTCGCCGCCTTCGCGGAAGGCCGCCACGTCGACCACGTAGGGGGGCCGGTCCGGCCCGCGCGCGAGATAGACGGTGGAGCCGTCGGGCCTGGCACCGCTGCGCAGGTCGGCGAGCGCCCGGGTCAGCTCCTGGGCGCCCACGGCCGCGCCGAGCTTGCCGTCCGCCCGGCGACGCGGCCCGTCGCCCTGCTCGAGCACGCGCTCGGCCTCGTCGTTCGAGAGCAGGATGTGGTCGTTGTCGAGAACCACGAGCACCCCGATCCCCAGATGGTCGAGCATCGTCAGGATGGCCTGGTAGCGGCTCTTCAGCAGGGCGAAGGGGCGCCGGATCTCGAGGGCGCGCGCCAGATGGGGAAGCAGTGGCGCCAGCTGGCGTTCCTCTTCGGGTGTCATGCCCGCGCGCGAGTCCGGGTACGCGAGCGCGATCTGGTCGCGCCAGCCGCCGTGGGCGCACAGGCGGACGGCGCTGCGGTGGTCGAGCCCCCACTGGTGCAGCCACTGCACCGACGCCATGGACTCGTAGGCCTCGCGGTCCGGCCAGATCTCGGTGTCGTGCAGGATGGTGAGTGGCGGTGCGTCGTCGAGAGCGCGGTCCCACTGCAGCTCGTCCTGGTTGAGCTGGGTGGCGACGTAGTCCTGGGCGTCGTGACCGGCGATCGTGCTGCTGGTGACGTTGATCTGGAGGTCGCTCTGCACGCGGTCGCTGACGACGAGGATCGACCCGAAGGCGCCGGCCACGTGGGTCGCCCGGTCGAGCACCTCGCCCCAGCGGGAGGCGTCGAGCACCGTCTCGTAGATGACGTCGATGCTGCTGAGCAGCTCGGAATCCGGCAGAGCCAAGGAGAGGACTCCTTCGGGCCCATTCTACCCCAGCTGCCGTCGGGGGTGCCGAAGCAGCCTAACGGCCCGGCTCGGGCAGGGGCTCGTCGGCTGGCAGACTCCCGACGAAGCGCTCGTCGATCCCGCCTTCCTCTACCAGGAAGCGGCGCCGCTCCGTGTCGTCCGTCTCCTCGACCCGGGTCTCGCCTCCGGGCTCGGTGACGAAGCGTCGCCCCATTCCGATCCCGATCACGCGGTCGCCGCAGACCCGGCGAAAGGAGAGCTGCTGGTTGAAGGGGCTCCAGGTGCGGGAGCGCTCGTGGCGCGCGCGGAACTCGTCGGCGTCACTCTCGAGTTTCAGCAGCCGGCAGTCGAAGGGGTCGCCCCCGCCCGGATGCCAGGTCACGTGGAAGTCACCCTCGTGCAGGCGCGCGCGCACCCCCCATCCGGCCGAGTCGAGCCGGGTTTCACGGTCGGGGTCGAGCGGCAGGGGCGCGACGTGGAGCATGGAGGCGTCGACGAGAAGCGTCTCGCCGTCGAGCTCGACGACCACGGTTCCATGGCTCGGCTCGGGGTTCGGGATCTCGAAGGGAAGCATGGCGCCCACGCCGCGTCGCGCCGGGAAGCCCAGGGTCGCGAGCAGCGTGAACAGCGCGTTGTTGCCCGCCCAGCAGGTGCCGCCGGCACCCGTCTCGAGCCAGGCCTCGAAGAAGTCGCTGGCGTCGTCGCCCGGAAGCGCGCCGGTTTCTCCGCGGTGGAGGTGGAGCCGTTTGCGCAGGTTGTCGAAGGGAACCCGCTCGCACCAGCGTCCGTAGACGGCCTCGAGCCCGGCGCGGTCCGGCCGCGGGCGTTCCACGCCGAGTCGATCGAGCACCCGGTCGAGCAGCTCGGGTGCGAGGGCTTCCGACATGCCGCCTCCTCTCGCAGGAGGATAGATGGACGCTGCGCCCGTCGGACCCCGGCCCGGCCGGGCGACCACGAGGGCTTGACGGCCGCCGCGCCCTGATCAATACTTAAGTAATCAATTAAGTGAATTCGAAGGGAGGAGTCGGACGTGAGCGAAGCCGGGGTCGAGATGGAATCCGCAGGCCTGGACGCCGCCTTCCGGGCCCTGGCCGATCCCACCCGGCGCCAGCTCGTTGCCCGGCTGGCCGCCGGAGCCCGCACGGTCTCGGACCTGGCCGAGCCGGTCCCGATGTCGCTGCCCGCCGTCCATCAGCACCTG
Organism: Myxococcota bacterium; assembly: GCA_028284295.1. GTDB lineage: Bacteria > Myxococcota_A > UBA9160 > UBA9160 > UBA4427 > JAJDAN01. The sequence goes on from JANQSB010000453.1 coordinate 4,859, forward strand.
CGTGTGCTGGAGGGCGCCGGTCTCGTCCGGTCCGAGAAGCGTGGAAGGGTGCGTTGGTGTCGCCTGGGCGCCGAGCGGCTGCGGGAAGTCGAGGACTGGGTGCTCTCGCGCCGCCGCACCTGGGAGCGAAGGCTGGACGCCCTGGAAGAACACCTCGCGAAAGATCCCCCGGACTCGGGGGCGAAGCCGAAGAAGCGGGCCCGGAGGTCGAAGGCGAAGCGCTAGAGACGCCTCGCCCCACGCCTTCCGCGGCTCCTGACGAGAGGAGAGCGAAGATGAGCGAAGCCGCCGTGCGTCACGAGACCGTTCGCGTCGAGAGGAGCTTCTCCGCTCCGGCGGAACGGGTCTTCCAGGCCTGGAGCGATCCCGATCAGCTTCGGGTGTGGTACTCGCCCGGGCCTCCGGACTGGATCATCAAGGTGCTCGAGCACGACTTCCGCGTGGGAGGCCGCAAGCGCGTCGCCTTCGGCCCTCCGGACGACAGCTACGTGGAGGATTGTGTCTACGCGGACATCGTGCCGAACGAGCGCATCTGCTTCGCGATGACGGTCGCCCACGGCGACGAGCGCCTGACGGCCTCGATGGTCACCGTCGAGATCCAGGGACGGGATGCCGGCAGCCAGCTCGTCGTCACGGACCAGATGGCCATTCTGGACGGCAGCGACTCCGCGGCGGCCCGCGAAGAGGGCTGGGAGGCGACCGTCGACAAGCTCGTCGACCTGCTGGGGCGCGCCTGAGGCACCCGGAGCCGCCAGACACCGGAGGACGTCGAGCGGATCGGGCGCCTGTTGCCTGGTTCACACGAGACGTGGCCTTCCGGTCATATAATGGACGGATGCCGTGGCTCCAGCCCCGCTCTCGCTGGATCCGGCTGCTATCGCTGGCGGCAGCCGCGCTCGGGCTCGCCCTGGAGCCGGCCTGGGCCGCGACGCTGCCCTTCGACCCGCAGCCCACCATCTCGGGGCTGGCCGACGGGCCTCGCTTCGTCATCGCGGCGGACATCGACGGGGACGGCGACCTCGACGTGGTCTCGGCCTCGGGCGACGACGACGAGATCGCCTGGTACGAGAACACCGGAGCGGGGATCTTCGGCGCCCAGCAGCCGATCTCGAATCTGGCCGACTTCGCGGTAGCGGTCCACGCGGCGGACCTCGACGGGGACGGCGACCTGGACGTGCTGTCGGCGTCGACCGGGGACGACGAGATCGCCTGGTACGAGAACACCGACGG
>JANQSB010000057.1 GCA_028284295.1 Myxococcota bacterium
GTCTTCCCCGTATCCGAGGCTCTTCGCGATGTGCTCCTGCAGCTCGAAGCTCATCTGGTCGCTGGCTCTGCGGGTCACGAGGTGCAGCTCGTTGCGGACCCGCCACAGGAACTCCAGTGCGGCCTGGTAGTCGGCCATCTCCGACTCGGTGAGGAAGCCGAAGTGGAGGAAGTCGTCGAGGTCGCGTACCGACGGCTGGGCGCCGCGCGCCACCCAGTAGGCGGTGTGATAGTCCCGCAGCCCACCCGCTCCCTGCTTCAGGTTGGGCTGCAGCAGGAAGAGGCTCTCGCCGTAGGAGGCGTGGCGCTCGCGGAGCGCCTCGGCCTGCTCCGCGACGAAGGCGGCCACGTCGGGCAGGAGCTCGCTGCGGATGCGGTCCGCGAAGTCGTGGAAGAACTCGCCGTCGCCGCACAGGAAGCGCGCGGTCAGGACCGCCGTGCGTACGGTCACGTCCTCGCGACCGAGCTGCACGGTCTCGTCGATGGTCCGGGTCGCACAGCCCACGGTCAGACCCGCGTCCCAGAGCCAGTACTGCAGCCGTTCGGCGACCTGTGCCACGAACGGGGTCAGGTCGTCGCGATAGAGAAGCAACAGATCGACGTCCGAGTGGATCGACATCTCGCGTCGGGCGTAGCCGCCCACCGCGACCACACAGAGCCCGCTCTCGATGGCGTTGCCCTCGGCGATCCAGCGCTCCTCGGCCAGGACGAAGAGACGGCGCAGCAGGCGATCCATGCAGTCGCTGTTCGCCTCGTTGACGACCCGCCCGGAGGCCGACTGCCGGTGCAGTCTCGCCAGGTACTCCCGCACCACGTCCAGGTAGCGTCGCACCAGCGGCGCCACCTTTCCGTCCAGCGAGGCCTCGCCCTCGAGCTCGGCCAGGAAGGCATCGATCGCGGGGGCCTGGCTCACGGGGCACCGCCGGCGAGCTTGACTCCATCGCGATAGCGAACCACCCCGTTGGCGATGTGCTCGGCGGCTCGCTCGAGGTAGCTGCGTTCGCGCAGCAGACGCACGTCGTGGGGGTTCGTGAGGAAGCCCGACTCGACGAGGATCGACGGAATGCTCGACAGGAAGAGAACGTAGAAGGGACCCTTCTTGACGCCGAGATCCTCGACCCCTCGATACTTCTTCCCGAGCCCCGAGAGCAGCTCGCCGTGGACCGCGGAGGCGAGCCGTTCGGACTCGCCCGAGACCTCCTGGACGCGCCAGCGGGCCAGGGTCCGCTGCAGGGAGTCGATGCGTTTGCGCGGCACGCCGTTCTCCCGAGAAGCGACGTCGAGCGCATGGCGATCGTGGTTCTCGTCGAGGTAGTAGGTCTCGATGCCCTTGGTGCTGCGCCGCCGGGAGGCGTTCGCGTGGATCGAGATGAAGAGATCGGCGCCCTTGGACTCGGCGATCACGGTCCGCTGCTCGAGGTCGAGGTAGCGGTCGTCCTCGCGGGTCAGGAGCACCTCGAAGCCCTCCTCCCGCAGCCGCTTGGCGAGCATCTTCGAGAGTCGCAGGTTCACGTCCTTCTCGCGCAGGCCCCCGATGCCGGTCGCACCCGGGTCCTTGCCGCCGTGGCCCGGATCGATCACGACGGTCCGCACGGGTCGCATGCCCGGCGGGAAGCGCTTGACGTCCGGAGCCTCGACACCACCCGGTAGCTCCCACTCCAGGGTCTCGGACCCGCTGCGGGAGCCGTACACGTCCACGACCACCCGGTGCGGTGACTCGAGGACGATCAGGCGGTGGCGTTCGTAGCGTTCGAGGTCGATCACGAGCCGGGAGCGCCGCAGGGTGTTCTGGCCCAGCCGCAGGTTCTGCAGCAACCCGTCCCGAACCGGAATGCCGTCCTGGAAGTCGCGACCGACCCAGATGCCGTCGAGGTCGACGTACAGCCGCTCCGGCCTCCCGTTGCGGGGATCGGCGCGCAGGCGCACGACCTCGGCGTCGACACCGCGACTGAGCTCGACGACGACCCGGGTGTAGTCGGGGTGGGACCAGGTCCGAACGTCGGACACGTCGCCGAGGCCCTTCGGACGCTCGACTCCGGCGAGCAGCGGCGCCAGGACGAGCACGACGATCAGGCGGGTCCGGCCCCGCGCCGTCACCCTTCGCCTCCGTCTTCGCCGCCCGGGCCCAGCTGCTCGAGCCAGTCGCGCACCGCGACCAGCGCGTCCATCGGCGTGGTCCGGTCCGGGTCCAGCGCGCGCAGCGCTTCCAACACCTTCCGCTCGCGCCGGGTCGTCCCCGGACCTCCTTCCGCGAGCCCGAGACTCAGCTGGGCCCCGGGATCCGGCGCCGCCGAGCCCGCCAGCCGCGGCAGCCCTTCCGGGGTCAGCTCGTCGGCCTCCAGGTTGTGGAGGATCTCGCGCGCCCGGGCGGTCACCGCCTCGGGCAGGCCCGCCAGCCGTGCCACCTGGATGCCGTAGGAGCGATTGGCCCCGCCCGCGACCAGGCGTCGCAGGAACACGACCTCGTCCTTCCACTCGCGCGCCTCGAAGTGCGCGTTGCGGACGCGAGGCTTGGTCCGGGCCAGATCGGTGAGCTCGTGGTAGTGGGTGGCGAACAGGGTTCGCGCACGCAGCCCGGGCGTGTCGTGCAGGTACTCGGCCACCGCCCAGGCGATGGAGAGGCCGTCGAAGGTGCTGGTCCCGCGCCCGATCTCGTCGAGGATCACCAGACTCCGGCTGGAGGCCTGGCCGAGGATCTCGGCGGTCTCCCGCATCTCGACCATGAAGGTCGACTCGCCTCGCGCGAGCCGGTCCGAGGCGCCGACCCGCGTGAAGATGCGATCGACCACCCCGACCCGCGCCGAGTCGGCGGGAACGAAGCTCCCGGTCTGTGCCAGCAGAGCGATCAGCGCGACCTGCCGCAGATAGGTGCTCTTTCCGGACATGTTCGGCCCGGTGAGCAGCAGGATCTGCTGACCGGCCGGGTCGAGATCGGTGTCGTTGGGCACGAACTCCTCGCCCGAGGAGCGGGCCAGGACTTCTTCGACCACGGGGTGGCGACCGCCCCGGATCTCCAGGCCCTCGCCCGGGACCACCTCGGGGCGGACCCAGCGCCTCAGCCGGGCCACCTCGCCGAGCGATGCCAGGGCATCGATCACGGCGACGCGCTCCGCCGCCGCGCGCACTCCGTCGGCCGCCGCGACGACCTGCTGGCGCACCGATTCGAAGATCTCGCGCTCGAGCTCCGCCGCCCGTTCGTTGGCGCCGATCACCCGACCCTGCATCTCGGAGAGCTCTTCGGTGGTGAAGCGCTCGACGCTCGCGAGGGTCTGCTTGCGCTCGTAGTGGTCCGGCACCCGGCCGAGCTGGCTCTTCGAGACCTCGAGCGAGTACCCGTGCACCGGGTGGTAGCGGACCTTGAGGTTCGCGATCCCGGTCCGCTCGCGCTCCTGCAGCTCGAGTCCGGCGATCCATTCGCGGCCCTTGGTCGCGCTCTCCCGCAGCGCGTCGAGCTCGGGCCGGAAACCCTCGCGGATGTAGCCGGTCTCGTTGGCGCCCCGCGAGCCACGAGCGACCACCGGCGGATCATCGATCAGGCTCTCCTCGAGCAGGCCCTGCAGGCCGGGCTGCTCGGCGGGCGGCGCCAGCAGCTCGGGGCAGGCTCCGGAGGCCTCCTCGTCGCCGAGCAGACCGCTACCCGCGTCGCCCGCCAGCGCCGCGGCCACACCCGGGAGAGCCTGCAGCGATGCGCGCAGGACCCCGAGGTCCCGTGGCACGGCAGTCGGTCGCATGGCCTTGGCGAGCAGTCTTTCGAGGTCGCGGACTCCCGCGAGCTCGTCGCGCAGGCGAGCCCGCAACCGGTCGCGTTCGGCCAGGAAGGCCACCGCTTCCTGTCGCTCCCGAATGCGCTCCGGATCGAGCAGCGGGTAGGCCAGCCAGCGGGCCAGCCGGCGCGCGCCCAGGGCGGTCCGGCTCTCGTCCAGGAGGGCGATCAGCGTGCCGCTGCGCCCGCGGTCCTCGTTGTTCTCGAAGAGCTCCAGGTGTCCCCGGGTGGCCGCGTCGAGGACCATGGTCTCGCCGAGCACGTAGGGCCGCAGTCGGGGAAGCTGGCCGGCCGCGTAGGGCTGGTTCCCGATCAGGTAGGCGAGGAGGGCCGCAGCCGCGCGGGCCTCCGGACCGCCCCCGAGTGCGTCGAGTCCGTCCGGGCGCACCGGAGCCGACTCCGGCTCGAAGCTGGCCGCGGGCACCCGAGAAATGCACAGCTCGGGAAGGCGCTCTCGCAGGAGCGCTTCCACCGACCCGATGTCGGCGTCCGAGACCAGCAGCTCGCGGGGCCGGATCCGCTCGATCTCCTGCATCATCAGCGTGTCGAGACCGGCGGCGAGCGGCTCCTCCCGGGTCCGCGCCGGGGTGGTCGTCGCGCGGAAGTCCCCCGTGGTCGCATCGAGGACCGCCAGGCCGATCCGCCCCGCATCGCCGAGCGCGATCGCCGCCAGGGCGACCTCCTGGGTCGCGGGCAGGCCTTCGGGGTCGCCGACCAGTCCGGGCGTCACGACCTCGACGACCTCCCGCCGCACCAGGCGCTTGCCGCCAGCGGACTTCGGATCCTCGACCTGCTCGCAGATCGCGACGCGGTGCCCCAGCTCCGCCAGGCGACTCACGTAGCCGTCCGCGCTGTGCACGGGGAAGCCGCACATCGGCACCGGGTCCGGCTTGTTCTTGTCCCGGGTGGTGAGGGTGAGGTCGAGGAGGGGCGCCGCGAGCTCCGCGTCCTCGAGGAAGAGCTCGTAGAAGTCACCCATCCGGTACAGCAGAATGGCGTCGGGATGCTGCGCCTTGACCTTCAGGAAGTGGCGCATCATCGGCGTATCCCGGGCCGAGACGCTCACTCCTCCTCCCATCCCGGTCGGCGGACCCGGTCTCCCGAGGTGGACAGAGACTCGAGCAGCTCGGCGTAGGCCTTTCGCGCATCCGCATCGCGCCCGGTCTCGAGCAGCAGTCGTCCCAGGGCAAGCTGCCCCTCGACGTGCCCCGGGTTCGTATCCAGGACCCGACGCAGCTCGAGCACCGCCGCGTCGGTCTCCGAGCGCGCGGCCAGGTGACGCGCGAGCGCGAGTCGCGCGTCCGCATCGCCCGGGCGCTCGTCGAGGATGCCGCGCAGGAATCCCTCGAAGTCGCGCGCGCGATCCAGGGCCTGGAAGC
>JANQSB010000072.1 GCA_028284295.1 Myxococcota bacterium
TCGCGAGGGGCACTACCGCCAGGCCACGCAGCTTCGCTTCCGCGACTTCCTCGAGCACGGCTTCGAGGGCGAGCGGGCGACCCTGGGCGACTGGGACACGCACCTCACCACCCTGTTCCCGGAAGTGCGACTCAAGCGCGTGATCGAGGTCCGCGGCTCGGATGCGGTGCCGCCCGGGCTGATCTGCGCGCTGCCCGCCCTGTGGAAGGGCGTGCTCTACGACGACGACGCGTCCGAGGCGGCCTGGAAGCTCGTCGATCGCCTCAGCCTGGACGAGCGCGAGTCGTTGCTCGCCGACGTCGCTCGCCGCGGCCTTGCCGCGGAGGCGGCAGGGCACGCGGTGCTCGACCTGGCGAGCGAGTTCGTGGAGATCTCGGCGGGAGGTCTGCGTCGCATCGCGGAGCGGGGCGAGACCGACGCCGACGAGCGGAGTTTCCTCGACCCCGTCCGCGAGCTCGTCGAGCGCGGCAAGAGTCCGGGCGAGCAGATCCTGGAGGCCTGGCGCGGCGAATGGCACGGCGATCTGGCCCGCCTGATCGATGCGGCTCGCTATTGAAGGCGCCTCCGCGTGCGACCGGGTGCACGCCGCGAGTGTGATAGAGTCCGGAGTCCGCGAGAACCGGCAGGAGTCGGGAGGCCCCCTCGATGAGTGCGACGTCCTTCAAGGTCACCTTCAAGCTCGACGAAGACGACACGAAGTACTTCCGTTCCCTCTTCCGCAAGGCGAAGAAGGCGGCTTCCGACCAGGACTCCGTGGAGATCCTCTCTGCTGCGCACGCCCTGGTCGAAAGCGTGCGGAGGAACAAGAAGACACCCGGCTTCGTGATCGACGCCATCGACACCCTGCAGGATCTCACCGAGATCATCGAGGACAAGGACTACGCGGCGCCCGCCAAGGTTCGCAACGAGGTGCTGGCGGCGCTGGCCTACTTCGCCAACGCGGAGGATCTGATCCCCGACGACATCCCGGTGCTGGGCTTCCTCGACGACGCGATCATGATCAAGTTCGTCGAGGAGCAGTTCAAGCACGAGCTCCAGGCCTTCCGAAAGTTCCGGAAGTTCGCGCGCGGCGCCGAGCAGCGCCCGTGGACCAAGGTCGCTTCGGACCGCCTTCCGGGGCGCCTCGCCGCCATGCGCGGCAAGCTGCGCGCCGAGGTCGAGCGGAAGGTACAGGCCGATATCGAGAAGGGCACGGCCCGCTTCTGAGGCCGACCCGCCCAGGCAGTCCGGTCTCTCCATGAACATGGGCCCGACGATTCCCGATCCGCCGCGCATCCTCATCGTGGACGACGAGGAAGCGATCCTCGAGACGATGTCCTTCACCTTCATGGACCTCTACGAGGTGTTCACCTCCAGTGACGCCCGGAAGGCCCTGGACATCCTCGACGAGAACTCCCCCATGGCGTGCGTGATCACCGACCAGCGCATGCCCGGCATGACCGGCGTGGAGTTCCTCGCCGAGGCCTCGAAGCGTCACCCCGAGACCGTTCGCATCATGCTGACCGGCTTCGCGGACGCCGATGCCACCATCCAGGCCATCAACGACGGTCACGTCTACGCCTACGTGAACAAGCCGTGGGAGCCCGAGGAGCTCAAGCAGACCGTCAAGCGCGCCGTCGAGCACCACCATCTGGCTGCCGAGAACACCCGTCTGGTGGGAGAGCTGCGCAGCACGAACTTCTTCCTGGAGGCGGTGATGGACCGTCTCGGCACGGGGGCCCTGGCGGTCGACGCCGAGGGCATCGTGCGCGCGGCGAACCAGCCGGCGCGCGAGTACCTGGGGCTGCCCGAAGATCCGTCGGGAACCCAGCTCGTCGAGATCCTCGAGGCACTCGGCATCGAAGGTCTGTGCGACACCGTCATGCGACTCTTCGACGAAGGCGAGGGAGCCTTCGAAGAGGTGCAGATCGGCGGGGAGCGGCCGCTGCAGCTGCGCATCAGCGCCCAGCGACTCGACGCCCAGCTGGGAAGCGTCATCGTCCTGCGGGAGGTCTCCCACGAGCCCCTGCGTCGGCGCTTCGAGGAGATCGTCACCCGCCTGGCGGAAGCGGACGGCGAGCTGCGTGGAGACCTGGAGGAAGCCCTGCCGCAGCTCTCCCAGGTGGCCGATGGCGCGGGCCAGCTCGGTGTCTCGTCGCCGCGGATGGCCGAGCTGCAGGAGCGGGTGTCGCGCACCCAGACGGCCATCCAGAGCTGGCTCGACGTCGACGACCTGGTGGCACGGGAGGAGTACCCCGACGCCCAGCTGCTGCTGGACCGGATGCACGTGGCGTCGCGGCGTTGGCCCCTGCCGGACACCGTGCCGGGCCGGGTGGCCGAGCTGCAGCAGCTGGTGGACACCTATTACGAGTCGGGCGAGAACCCCCGCCGACGTGTCCTCTGAGGCGGCGGTCGCGGCGGCCCCGGTGGGCTCCGGGGGAAGCGCCCTCGAGCGCCTCGAGCTGCGTGTCGAGCGCCTGAACGTCACCATCCGGTTCACCTTCGCGTTCCACGCCCGGCAGGTGCGCTTCGAGCGGGACGAGGGCGAGGGCTTCACGTCGCTCTTTCCCGAGACCTTCTCCTTCCACAGCGCCCGTCACGACCCGACCGAGCTATCGCTCCAGCTCGACGACCTGCTCCGCAAGCCGCAGCTGCTGTCGGACCGGGCCCACCTGCGGGACTCGACGGAGCTGGTGAGGCGTCTGCTCTCGGAGGCCCCACGCTACATCGAGCGGGTCTCGACGCGCCTCGAGCGTGAGGTCGAGATGGAGCCCGAGCGGCGGGCGCGGGTCCATCAGGACGTCGCGCTGCTCTGTCAGCTGCTGCTGCGCTTCATCGAGACCCGCGACTGGAACGACCTCCGCCCCCTGCGGGTCGGTGCCTTCCTGCTCCGCAAGCAGATCTACCGCTCGCTGCGGATCGTGATGGCCGAGCGGGTGCGGCCGGCCTTCCTGGAGCGCTGGGTGGCGGGCGAAGTCAGCGCCGTCGATCCGGCGGACGACCCCAGCGAGTCGGGCTTCTTCCACGCGCTCGAGAGCGGGGACGCGGAGGTGGTCGACCGGCTGGTGGTCCGGATGGCCGAGCGCGCCTTCTACCTGTGGCTGGAAGCGGTGTGTCTCGACGAGGCCAACGAGGCCTTCGAGAAGGAGGACTCGCCCTTCGCGATCCGCGAGGACGAGGTGCGGCGGGCCATCCTGCGGCCGGGCTCCCTGGAGCTGGAGCGCGCGTCGGACCTGGTGATCTTCCTGCGCCGCTCCTCGCGCGACAGCCTGCGCCTGCTCGGAAAGCTCGAGGCCTGGTTCCTCCGCCAGTACGACATCCGCCACTCGTCGGCGATCATCCAGCACCGGGAGGCCCTGGCCGAGGGCGGTCGCGAGCCCGCCGGCCGGCTCTCCTGGCACACCCCCGCCATCCATGCGGCCATCATTGCTGCCATGGCCGCTCCCTTCCTGCTGGCCACCGTCGCCTACGACCGCTTCCCGCGCTTCTTCGACCTGGTCTGCTCCCTCGAGATCGCGGTCATCGACAGCGTGGCGGTCTGGTTCCTCCTCTACCGCTTCTGCTGGAAGCGGGACCTCTCCTTCTTCCACGCGGCCGTGCCGCGGATCGGGGCCGGGATCATCGTCGGGTACCTGCCGGTGCTCTTCATCGACGAGGTCTGGGACCTGGCCAGCCGCTCGGCGGTCACGGTGCTCACCCTGGGGGTGATCCTGGGTCTGGTCACCCTGCTCTACATCTACGTCGAGGTACAGCAACGTCTGGGTGACACCGCGGTGGCCTTCGCCCGCGCGCGGGGGATCTTCCTGCTGGGCGTCCTCCAGGCCCAGGCGGCCGGGATCGTGATCACCAGTCTGGTGGGCCCCATCATGGTCGGTCGCAACTGGTCGCCCGCAGGCGGCGAGCTGCCCGTCGAGGAGCTGCGGCAGGGGCTGGAGCCCGTCCTCGGTCAGCTGCCCCGGGTGATCGGACTCGAGCCCCTGCTGCTGTTTCCGACCGCTGTGGTCATGATGACCTTCCTCTCCTTCTTCATCGGCATCTTCCTTCAGCTGATGTGGGAGGAGCTGCCGATCACCGAGCCGCTCTGAGCGGCCGGTCCGGACCAGCCGCCAAAGCCATGCGGGCCCGGGGTGAGGCGGTACCATCGGGCCCGCAACTCGGAGGCGAAGCAGCCGATGCAGAGCGAGCACGTACGGGTGCTCATCGTGGGGAGCGGCCCGGCGGGCTATACGGCGGCCATCTACACGGCGCGCGCGGGCCTGGAGCCGGTCGTGCTGGCGGGGCTCATGTCCGGTGGTCAGCTGATGATCACCACCGACGTCGAGAACTACCCGGGGTACCCCGAAGCCGTCACCGGCCCGGCCATGATGGAGGACTTCCAGAAGCAGGCCGAGCGTTTCGGCGCGAAGCTCTTCTTCGAAGACGCCACCCGGGTCGATCTCTCGAAGCGCCCGTTCACGGTCGAGACCGACGATCGCCGCTTCACCGCCGACGCGCTGATCGTGGCGACGGGCGCTTCGGCCAAGTGGCTGGGGCTCGAGTCCGAGACCCGGCTGCAGAATCGCGGGGTCTCGGCCTGCGCGACCTGTGACGGCGCGCTCTTTAAGGACAAGCCGATGGCGGTGGTCGGTGGCGGCGACACCGCCATGGAGGAGGCGCTCTTCCTCACCCGCTTCGCCACGAAGGTGTCGGTGATCCACCGGCGCGACCAGCTGCGGGCTTCGAAGATCATGCAGGAGCGGGCCCTGGCCCACGACAAGATCGAGTTCCTGTGGAGCAGCGCCGTCGAAGAGGTGCTGGGCGACGACTTCGTCACCGGCATCCGGGTCGGCGACCTGAAGAAGGGCGAGAGCCGCGAGCTCCCGGTGGAGGCGCTCTTCGTCGCCATCGGTCACCAGCCGAATACCGAGCTCTTCCAGGAGCAGCTCGATCTCGACGAGCAGGGATACGTGCAGGTCGCTGCGGGGACCACCCGCAGCTCCGTCGAAGGCGTCTTCGCCTGTGGGGACTGCGCGGACAAGGTCTATCGCCAGGCCGTCACGGCGGCCGGTACCGGGTGCATGGCGGCCATCGACGCGGAGCGCTGGCTGGCCGAGCAGGGGATCGAGTAGGCGCGAGCGCGACAGGTTGCACGATGGCTCTGTCCAGGAAGCATCTCGAGAGACTCACCGACCGATCGATCGACATCGTGGTCGCGACCGATCGCAGCGGCACGATCATCTACTACAGCGATGGGGCCTCGGGGAGTCTCGGCTACACGGGTGACGAGATGGTCGGCGCCTTCGTGGGTCGCCTCTATCCCGCGCTCGAGGAGGCCAAGCGGGTGATGGCCGCGATGCGCTCGGACGACTTCGGTGGACCGGGCATCTGCGAGAACCTGCAGACCACCCTGCTGTCGAAGGGCGGAGAGGAGATTCCCGCCGCCATGTCCGCCGCCGTCATCTACGACGACGAAGGCGCGGAGGACGGCACCATCGGCTACGCGAAGGACCTGCGGGAGATCCTCCACAAGGATCAGCTCGCGACCCTGGGCGATGTCGCCGTCGGGCTCTCCCACGAGATCAACAACCCGCTGGCGGTGATCCTCAACCAGGTGACCCTGCTGGAGGCGGACGTCCTCCGCCTGTGCGGCGAGGACGATTCGTCGGTCGAGGAGGAGCGGCTGGAGGCGATCCGCCGCGAGGTCGAGCGCATCACCGAGATCCTCGAGCGTCTCTCCGAGATGGTCTCGAGCGATCAGTACGAGACCGTCAAGTACGCCGACTCGCGCAGCATGATCGATCTCAGCGACAAGTCCGAGACTCGCGGGCCGGATCCGCGGCTGCAGGGTCTCGAGATCCTGGTGGTGGACGATGACCTCGGGATCTGCGGGACCATGAAGGAGCTGCTCGAAGGCGCGGGATGCCGGGTCGAGACCGCCAACGACGGTCGCGAGGCCCTGAAGCTGCTGGAGACGAGCCGCTTCGATCTGATGCTCTCGGACGTCGTGATGCCCAACATGGACGGACACGACCTCTACCTCGCCTGCCAGGAGCTCCACCCGGAGCTTCCGGTCCTGATGATGACCGCGTTCCACTACGACAAGGACCACATCATCAAGCGGTCGCGGCTCAAGGGACTCGACGGAGTGATCTTCAAGAAGCCGGTCGACCCGGACCGCCTGTGCGAGGTGATCGCGGAGACGGTGGAGCGCCACGCCTCCTAGCCTGGAGATCCGGCCCTGGAGATCCGGCCCTCGAGATCCAGCCCTGGGGACCGGGTGCCCGGCTCAGGAGTCCGGCTCGGCGGCGCTCGGCGTGCGCGCCACGCAGACCCCGACCACCCGCCGGGCTCCGGCGCCGCGCAGGCAGCGCGCGCATTCGGCGAGGGTGGCGCCGGTCGTGACCACGTCGTCCACCAGCCAGATCGTGGGTGCCGGCGCGGGCCCCGTCCAGCGGAAGGCGCGGGCGACGTTCCGGCTGCGCGCGCGCCGATCGAGTCCGGTCTGGCTCGGCGTGTCGCGGACCCGGGTGAGCCGGGTCCCGTCCAGGCGGGCGTCGACCTCCCGCGCGATCCGCACCGCCAGGGTCGCTGCGGGATGGAAGCCGCGGGCCCGCAGGCGCCGCGGGTGCATGGGGACGGGGACCACGAGGTCGGGTGGTGGTCCCGGAGCTCGACGCGCCGCCTCGCGGGCCAGCTCGGCCACGACCGCGGCCGCCGGGGCGTCGGGGAAGAGGAGCCCGGACTCCCGGTACTTGAAGCGGTGCATCCACTCGACGACCGATCCCTGGAAGCCGACCGCGGCCACACAGGCATCGAGGCCCGGGATCCGGGTGGCGGGAGCCCGGTCCGGGGCCAGCCTCTCCCGGCACGCCGCGCACAGCGGGGCGACGGGCCAGGCTCCGCAGCCCAGGCAGCGCGGTGGAAGCACGAGGTCGAGCAGGCCGCGGAAGCGCGGTCGGAAGTGCACGGCGCCACCCGGGACCGGGAGCCACAGACCTGTAGCGCGGGTCAGCCTTCGTCGACGATCAGGGAGCGCCCCGTCATCTCGGCCGGAATCTCGAGGCCCAGCAGCTCGAGGACCGTCGGGGCGAGGTCCGCCAGGGTGCCGTCGCGCACGGTGCGACCGCCGGCGTCCCGGGTGATCCAGTGGATCGGAACCGGGTTCGTGGTGTGGGCCGTATGGGGATCGCCCGTATCGGGGTCGCTCATCAGCTCGCAGTTGCCGTGATCGGCGGTGACGATCATCTGTCCGCCGCGCTCGAGCACCAGGTTGGCGAGCTTCTCCAGGCAGGAGTCGATGGTCTCCACGGCCTTCACGGCGGCGTCCATCACGCCCGTGTGCCCGACCATGTCGGGGTTCGCGAAGTTGACCAGCACGAACGCGTAGTCGCCCTCCTCGATGCGGCCGAGCAGGGTCTGCGTGACCTGCAGGGCACTCATCTCGGGCCGGTGGTCGTAGGTGTCCACGTCCCGGGGCGACGGAATCAGCACCCGATCCTCTCCGGGGAAGGGCTCCTCGATGCCGCTGTTGAAGAAGAAGGTGACGTGGGCGTACTTCTCGGTCTCCGCGATGCGCAGCTGCGACCCGCCGGAGCCGGCGACCAGCTCGCCCAGCAGCTTGCGGGGGATCTCGGGCGGGAAGGCGACGGGAAGCTCGAAGTCCGCGTCGTACTCGGTCATGCACAGGAAGCCGGCGAGTTCGACCACCTTCCTGCGCTCGAGCTCTCCGGCGAAGTGGTCGGGGCAGGCTCCCGTGATGGCGTTGGTGATCTCCCTTGCGCGGTCGGCGCGGAAGTTGAAGAAGAGGACGCCGTCGCCGTCGCCCAGCGCGGGAGCACCCTCGATCACCGTGGGCACCACGAACTCGTCGCTCTCGTCGCGTGCGTAGGCGGCCTCCACCGCCTCGATGGCGCTCCTGGCGGACTCGCCTTCGCGGCAGACGATCGCGTGGTAGGCGCGGGAGATGCGGTCCCAGCGCGAGTCGCGGTCCATCGCCCAGTAGCGGCCGGAGACCGTGGCCACGCGCGAACCCGTCGCCCGCACCGCCCGCATCAGGTGCTCGACATGGTCCCGCCCGGAACGCGGAGGCGTGTCGCGACCGTCCAGGAAGACGTGGACGCAGCTCGGGAGCTCGGCGCGGGCGGCCGCGAAGAGCAGCGCCTCGAGGTGGTCGAGGTGGCTGTGGACGCCCCCGTCCGAGACGAGGCCCATCAGGTGCAGGGTGCCGCCGCTCTGCTTCAACTCGTCGAAGAGCTCGCGGATCGGCAGCCGCTGCTCGGGCGGCATCTCCTCGAAGGCTTGGGTGATGCGGGTCAGGTCCTGCTCGATGACGCGGCCGGCGCCCATCGTCATGTGCCCGACCTCGGAGTTTCCCATCTGCCCGGCAGGCAGTCCCACCGCCTCGCCCGAGGTCTCGAGGCTGGCCGTCGGGAAGCGGATCGCGGCGTCCTTCAGGAACGGGTTGTGGGCGACCTCGGTGGCGTCCGCGCCGCCCCCGTCGCCGATCCCGTAGCCGTCGAGCACCACCAGTACGACCGGGCCCGACATCAGACCCACTCTCGCGTTCGGTCGGGGGCTTCCTCGGCCGACGGGGTCGCGGCCTCGACGGCCCCCGGATCGAGACCCAGCTCGATCAGATCCACGACCGGTGCGTCGCTCCACAGCCGCTCGAGGGCATACAGGTCCCGCATCTCCGGCTCGAACACGTGCACCACCACGTCGTTGCAATCGATCAGCACCCAGCGGCCGTCGTCCAGGCCCTCGACTCCCAGGGGCGCATCGTCCGCTTCGCGCAGGGCGTCCACCACCGCGTCGGCGATCGCCCGCACCTGTCGGTCCGAGCGCCCCGACAGCAGGACGAACACGTCCGCGAACGAGGTCAGCTCGCCGATGTCCAGCACCAGCGGTGCCTGGGCGTTTCGCTCCAGGGCGGCTTCCACGATCTGGCGTGCCTTCTCGAATCGCGCTGTGGAGGTGCTCATTCGCTCCCGTCTGTGGCTCGCGGCGCCCCCCCGTAGCAGCCGCTGGCGATCACGTCGTCGTGGATCGCCTCGGGCAACAGGTAGCGAACGGACCGGCCTTCGCGAAGCCGCTGTCGGATGGAGGACGCCGAAACCTCGAGGGCCGTGATCTCGAGCAGCAGCAGCCGGGTGCCGGCCTCCCGGTGGCGGGCCGAGCGACCGTCCTCGTCGATCTCGAAGGCGTTGGCCAGGCCCTCGGGGAGCCACTCCTTCAGGCCGCCCCGCTGCCGGGGAGGGCGGGTGGTGACCGCGAAGTCCGCCAGGGTGAAGAGGGTCTTCGGGTCGCGCCAGGTGTCCATCTCGCGGAAGGCGTCGCAGCCGAGGGTGAAGACGGTACGGGCCGGGGCCAGGCGCTCGCGCAGGGTGCGCAGGGTGTCGACCAGGTAGCTCGGCCCCGCGCGCTCGACCTCCAGGGAGTCGGCCTGGAAGCGGGGATTCGAGGAGATGGCAGCCTGCACCCAGGAGAGCCGCAGCTCGGGGGCGGCGATGGGGTCGCCGTCCTGCTTGTGGGGAGGCCGGGCGCTGGGAACGAAGAGCATCCGGGCGAGGCCGAGCCTCTCCATCACCTCTTCGGCGGCGCGCAGGTGCCCCAGGTGGATGGGGTTGAAGGTGCCGCCATAGACGCCGACCCCTCCTGCGAGATCACCCATGATCGGGTCCGTTCCCGCCGGGGCCGAGCAGCACCAGGTCGTCGCGGTGGATGATCTCGTCGCCGTTGGAGTAGCCGAGGGTCTCGGCGATCTCGCGGGTGCTGAGCCCCTTGATGCGATCGATGTCCTCGGACGCGTAGGCGACCAGTCCGCGCGCCAGCACGCTGCCGTCCGGGCCGAGGCAGGAGACGGGCTCCCCGATGCCGAACTTGCCCCGAACCTCGACGACGCCCGCCGGCAGCAGGCTGCGCCCGCGGCGGCACAGGGCACCGGCCGCCCCCTCGTCGACCAGCAGCTCGCCCCGGGTGCTGGCGCTGTAGGCGAGCCAGTGCTTGCGGCTGGCGAGTCGCTCCCCCGGCAGCACGACGGTGCCGGCGAGCTCGCCGCCCGCCAGGCGGGTGAGGATGTCTCGCGGTCCGCCGTTGCAGACAACCGTGGCGGCGCCCGAGCGGGCCGCCGCACGCGCGGCCTCGAGCTTGGTGACCATGCCCCCGCTGCCGAAGCTGCTGCCGGCGCCCACGGCGGCGGTCTCGATCTCGGCCGTGATCTCGTCGACGACGCCGTAGAGGGGCGGCTTCGGCTTGCCGGGCTCGGGTCGGCGGTGATGCAGGCCGTCCACGTCCGTCAGGATCACGAGCAGGTCCGCGCCGATCAGGTTGACGACCTGGGCGGAGAGATTGTCGTTGTCGCCGAAGCGGATCTCTTCGGTGGCGACCGTGTCGTTCTCGTTCACGATGGGAACCGCGCCCAGGCGCAGCAGCTCGTGCAGGGTGTGGCGTGCGTTCAGGAAGCGCTCTCGGTCCTCGAGGCCCTGTCGGGTCAGCAGCACCTGGGCGACCTGTACCCCGAGCCGCTCGAAGCGGCGCTGGTACATCTCGACGAGCCCGATCTGTCCGACCGCGGCCGCGGCCTGGAGTGCGGGGATCGAGCGCGCGCGTCGGGTCCAGGCGAGCTTGCGAGTGCCGACGGCGATCGCCCCCGAGGAGACGAGCACCACCTGCCGGCCCGTGTTCACGAGCTCGACGACCTGGCGGGCGAGGTCGGTGAACTTGCGGGGGCGCAGCTCGCCGTCGCGGGTCAGGGTGCTCGAGCCGACCTTCACCACGATGCGCTGGGCCTTCTTCAGGATCCGACGGGCGTGGGCTTCGCTCACGGCGCATCCGCGCGCGCGGCTTCCGCCTCCGCGCGCTCCTCCTCGTCGAGGATCCGCTGCAGCGCCACGCACAGCTCGCGCATTCCCTGCCCCGTGGCTCCGGAGCCTCGCAGCACCGTACAGCCATTCGACGCCAGTGCGGCGGCCACCCCGTTGACGTCGGCCGTGCCGTCCTCGGGAACCAGGTCGGTCTTGTTCAGCAGCACCACCTCGCGCCGCTCCAGCAGCTCGGGGCGATAGCGCTCGAGCTCGCGACGGAGCACCTCGTAGTCGGAAAGCAGGTTGCGTTCTTCCAGCAGCATGGCCCCGAGGTCGAGCACGTGGACCAGGACGCGTGTCCGTTCGACGTGTCGCAGGAAGCGGTCGCCGAGCCCCGCGCCGTCGCTGGCGCCCTCGATGAGCCCGGGAATGTCCGCGACCACGAAGCGCCGGTCCCCGACCTCGACGACGCCCAGCGAGGGCACCAGGGTGGTGAAGGGATACGAGGCCACCCGGGGCTTCGCGGCCGAGATCGAACGGATCAGGGTCGACTTCCCGGCGTTCGGAAAGCCCACCAGCCCCACGTCGGCCAGCAGCTTGAGGGAGAGCCGCAGGCTGCGGCTCTCGCCCGGCAGACCGTCCTGGGCGAAGTCCGGAGTCTGCCGGGTGGAGGTCTTGAAGCGCGCGTTGCCGCGTCCGCCCCGGCCGCCCCGGGCCGCGACGAAGCGCTGGCCGTCCGCGCTCAGATCGGCGAGGGGCTCCTCGTCGTCGGCCTCGGCGTCGAAGACGACGGTTCCCACCGGGACCCGGATCTCGACGTCGGCGCCGTCCGCACCGGTGGCCTGCTGGCCGCCTCCCGGCTCGCCGTTGCCGGCCCGGAAGCTGCGACGCGAACGGAAGGAGAGCAGGGTGTTCTCGTTGCGGTCGGCGACGAGGATCACGCTGCCGCCGTTCCCTCCGTCACCGCCATCGGGGCCGCCGCGCGGGACGAACTTCTCGCGTCGGAAGCCCACCCGACCGGGGCCGCCGGCGCCGGATGCGACCTGGATGCTCGCTTCGTCGACGAAGGTCTCGCTGCCCACGGACCCTCCATCTGCCCCGGCGCCGAGCGCCCCGGGCATGGAAGAGAGAGGGCGTAGATGAGAGAGGCGAGATGCGCCGGGTTTCGGCCGTCGTGCGGGCCGTAGCGTGTTAGTTGGACGGCGCGTCGACGTGCGCGAGGGTGCGCCCGCGCGACTTGCCGTAGCTGACGACGCCGTCGGCCTTGGCGAAGAGCGTGTAGTCCTTGCCGAGAGCGGTGTTCCGACCCGGGTGGATCTTCGTCCCGACCTGGCGGACGAGGATGGAGCCGGCCGATACCGTCTGCCCGGCGAACACCTTGATGCCCCGGCGCTGGCCGTTGCTGTCGCGCCCGTTGCGGGAGCTTCCCTGGCCCTTCTTGTGTGACATGGCTGCGTCTCCTGCTCTCGCCGGGCGCACCCGCTTCCGCGAGCGGCGCCGCTAGGCCTCGATCCGGTCGACCCGGATCTCGGTGTAGTCCTGACGGTGCCCGTACTTGCGCCGGTATCCCTTGCGCCGCTTCATCTTGAACACCGTGATCTTCGGGCTGCGACCCTGGGCGGTGATCGTTCCGACGACCTTCGCCCCTTCGACGACCGGTGCACCGACCTTGAGGGCGTCGCCGCCCACCAGCAGCACGTCCGCGAGCTCGATGGTGTCCCCGACACCGCCCGCGAGCTTCTCCACGCGCACCGACTCACCCTGCTGCATCCGGACCTGCTTCCCGCCCGTGCGGACAACGGCGTACATCAGTCCTTCCTCTCGTCGCTCTGCTCTTCGAACTGCTCTTCGAGCTTGTCGGGCGCTGCGGGCCCGTTCTCTTCGGCGGTCTCGACCGCGACCGGCTCCTCGGCGCGGGTCTCGGGCTCCGGGCTTGCGGGAGCCGCGGCGGAAGCCGCCGCCGAGGGAGGCGGGAGTATCCGCGATTCCCCTTGCGAGTCAACTGCTTCCGGCTGCTCTGGCGCCTCGGCGAGCCCGGCCGGGGGCAGGGCGGGAGTCCCGGGTCCGGTCGGTGGGGCGGGGCTGGCACCGGGCGGAGGCGTCACCGCGGGTTCGTCCGGCTCCGGCAGGTTCACGACCTCCACGGCTTCACTTCCCGGGCTGGCGGCCAGCGGCGTGCTCGCCTCGTCCCCCGACTCGTCGCTGGCACCCTCCGGGGGTGCGGGCTCTGCGTCGTCCGCGGCGTCGCCTCCGGCATCCGCCGGGGTGTCGGACCCGGGGATGTCGGATCCAGACCGTTCGGCCTCCTCGGCCTCGGCCTCCGTTCCGCCGGCCTCCGCGTCGGCACCCCCGCGGCGTCGCCCGCGCCTTCGCCGGCGGGAGCGGCCGTTCTTCGGGCCGTCCTCGGCATCGTCTTTCTCCGCCTTCTCGGCCTTCTCCGCTTGTTCGCGCTTCTTCCGCTCTTCCGGGTCCTCGAGCCAGCGCAGCTTCAGGTCCACCGGCGCGCCCTCGTCGAGGGCCTCCACCTCGAACTGCTCCTGGTGGAGCCCGGGTCGCGCCCGGACCTCGATCTCCCTCCCGAGCTCCTCTCCCAGGTCGCCCAGCAGCGACGCGCCGTCGCGCAGCAGCTCCTCGGCGACCGACGGCGCCACGGTCAGCGCGATGCGCCGGCCGCAGAAGCGCGGCAGGTCCGAACGGATCTCGCGTGCGATGCGGAAGGCGACGCTCGTGCTCGAGAGCACGTAGCCCTTGCCTTCGCAGTAGGCGCAGGGCTCGCAGAGGGTCTGCACCAGGTTCTCGCGGGTCCGCTTCCGGGTCATCTCGACGAGGCCGAGCTCGGAGATCTTCAGGATGTTGGTGCGCGCCTTGTCGGAGCGGATCGCCTCTCGCAGCGCCCGGTAGACCTTCTCGCGATGGTCCGCGGACTCCATGTCGATCAGGTCGATGATGATCAGACCGCCGATGTTGCGGAAGCGGAGCTGGTAGACGACCTCCTTGACGGCCTCGAGGTTGGTCTTGAAGACCGTCTCCTCGAGATCGCGCTTGCCCACGTAGCGGCCGGTGTTCACGTCGATGGCGGTCAGCGCCTCGCTCTGGTCGACGACCAGGGAGCCACCGGACTTGAGGAAGACCTTGCGGCCGAGGTTCGCGTGGATCTGGCTCTCGAGGCTGAACGCCTCGAAGATCGGCTCCTGCCCCGTGTAGTGCTCGATGCGGGGACGCGGATCGGCGACGTATCGGTCGACGAAGCTCTGGATCATCTGGTGGCTGGCTTCGGAGTCCACCACGATGCGCTTGGTGTCGCCGGTCGCGAAGTCGCGGATCATGCGCAGGGGCAGGTCGGGCTCCGAGTGCAGCACCGCCGGGGCGCTGGTCTCGGCGTTGCGCTGCTGGATGTTCTCCCACACCGAGCTCAGGTAGCGGATGTCCGCCCCGAGGTCGGCCTCGCGCACCCCGTCGCCCGCGGTGCGGATGATGAAGCCGAGGTCCTTGGGACGCAGCCGTTCGACCACCTCGCGCAGACGCTTGCGCTCGCGGTCGGAGTCGATGCGTCGGGACACCCCGACCCGGCGACTCCAGGGCGTCAGCACCAGGTGTCGGCCGGGAATCGAGATGTGGGAGATGATGCGCGCCCCCTTGGTGCCGATCGGTTGCTTCGCGATCTGCACCACGATCTCCTGGTCTTCCTTCAGGAGCGTGTCGATCTTGGGGGGCTGTCGGGAGCCTCGGCGCCCCCGGTGGGGCGGCTTGCTGGGGACGTCGGCACCGGTCTCCTGGGTGAAGCCGTTGGCGAAGTAGTCGCCCGCGTAGAGGAAGGCCGCCTTGTCGAGGCCGATGTCCACGAAGGCGGCCTGCATGCCGGGGAGCACCCGGCTGACCCGGCCCTTCACCACCGAGCCGACGACGCTCTTGTCCTGGTCGCGCTCGATGTGCAGCTCGCTGAAGTTGGAGCGCTCGAGCACCGCGACGCGCGTCTCGCCGCGCTCCGCGTTGATGATGATCTCGTTCTGCATTTCGCCCTGCAGCCGCCTGGGCGAGCCGAACGTCCGTTCGGTTCTTCGCCCTGCGGCGCTGGCGAGCCGTCGGGTGGGTCGAGGCAGGGTCTGCGCTGCTCCCGGCGTGCCGGAAGGGCGCGGATGGCGGGGCGGTCAGTGGGTACCCGGGCCGGCGGGAAGCGGGCCCGACAGGACGGAGACTCTCTCTAGACTCCCGAAATCGAATCGCTTTTTCGGATTTTCTTCGACTCGCACAGGTAGATTGATCGCCTTGTCTTCTGGGTTGCGGGGCCCCGGCCGCGGCTCGCTGCCAGGGGCGTTTCTCGCGACTACGGTCCGCCGGATCGATCCATCCACGAGCCACCGGTCAGCAACGCCCCGCCGCTGTCCTGCTCGTCGCACGGCTGATGCATGTTTCGGGCTGGTATGCCTGAATGCCTCAATTGCCTGGGGCCTTTCTCCCCGGGCGGGCGACCCGGCGGGACCGCCTTAAACTGGAGGGACGATGGTGGATTCCCCTGGCTCCGTCAACCCGGACCCCCGGCGCTCGCTGCCCTCGGTGGCGAGCCTGGCAGAGCGTCTGGCGGCCTCCCGACCGGAGCTCCCGACCTGGTCGGTGACCCAGGGCGCGCGGCAGGTCGTCGAGGACGCGCGCCAACGGCTGACGGCGCGCATGGAGGGCCGTCCCCAAGGGGCCAGCTCGCTCCCCGAAGATCCCGACGACCCACGATGGGAGGAGCGCGCGGCGCGAGCCGCCGAGGCGCTCAGCCGGCCCCACCCGCGGGCGGTCGTCAACGCCACCGGGGTCGTCCTGCACACGAACCTCGGCCGCGCTCCCCTGGCGGACGGTGCCGTCGATGCCGTGGTGTCTGCCGCACGGGGCTACTCGAACCTCGAGCTCGACCTCGAGACCGGCCGGCGCGGGAGTCGGCTGGGCTCGCTCGAGGCGAAGCTCTGCGAGCTGTCCGGAGCCGAGGCCGCCTACGCGTGCAACAACAACGCCGCGGCGGTGATGCTCGTGCTCGCCACCCTGGCCGCCGGGCGGGAGGTGGTCGTCTCCCGTGGCGAGCTCGTGGAGATCGGAGGCTCGTTCCGGGTCCCCGACATCATGGCGAGCTCGGGTGCCCGCCTGGTGGAGGTCGGCACCACGAACCGCACCCACCTGCGCGACTACGAGGGGGCGATCGGCGAGAAGACGGGCCTGCTCCTCAAGGTGCACCGCAGCAACTTCAGCCAGTCGGGCTTCGTGACGGAGGTGGATCTGACCGAGCTGGTGGCTCTGGGGCGCCGGCACGGGCTTGCCGTGGTCGAGGATCTGGGCAGCGGGACCCTGCTCGATCTGCGCGGAGACGGTCTGCCGGCGGACTCGTGGGCGCCGGGCCGGGTCGCCGCGGGCGCCGACGGGGTCTGCTTCTGGGGCGACAAGCTGCTGGGGGGTCCGCAGGCCGGCATCGTGCTGGGCGGGCGAGAGGCCGTCGACGCGATGCGCAAGAACCCCATGGCCCGGGCACTTCGCCTGGACAAGATGAGCCTGGCCGCGCTCGACTGGACCCTCGGAGCCCACCTGGACGGGCGCGCGCGTGACGAGGTCCCGGTGATCCGTCAGCTCGTCGAGTCGCCCGACGCCATCGAGGCCCGCGCCCGGGAGCTGGCGGAGGGGCTTCACGCGAAGCTGAAGCCGGAGGGCGTGGAGATCGAGACGCTGCCGGACCGGGCGCCGGTCGGGGGTGGATCCCTGCCGGGCTTCGAACTCGACACCTGGGTGGTGGTCCTGCGCGCGCCGGTGCCGGCGTCGCGGCTGGCGGCGGCGCTGCGCCTCGCGCGTCCGCCGGTGCTGACCCGGATCCGCGACGACGCCCTGGTCTTCGACCTGCGTACGGTGGCGGCGGAAGAGGTCGTGCCGCTGGCGGCGGCGACGGCCGCCGCTCTGGTTTGAACCCCTTGATTTCGTTCTGTAACTTCGCCTCCCGTCGCGTATGTTGAACTCCAGCGTCCTGGTTCTCAACCGCTCGTTCCTGCCGATCCACGTCACGTCGGTGCGGCGCTCCTTCTCGCTCGTGTACCAGGGTGGAGCACGCGTGGTGAACGACCGCTACGAGACCTTCGACTTCGAGCAGTGGCGCGCGCAGATCGGGCGGCCAGGGGTGGACTACGTGGGCACCACCTCCGGCCCCGTCCCAATACCCCGGGTGATCGTGCTGTCCTTCTACGACCGGATGCCGAAGCGCATGGTCCGCTTCTCGCGCAGCAACATCTTCTCGCGCGACGGCTTCACGTGTCAGTACTGCGGCGAGCGGCCCCCGCGCGCCCAGCTCAACCTCGACCACGTGGTTCCGCGCACGCAGAACGGCCGTACGACCTGGGAGAACGTCGTCTGCTGCTGCGTGCCCTGCAATCGCAAGAAGGGCGGCCGCACGCCCGAGCAGGCGGGGTTGCGCCTGCGAAAGCTGCCCAAGAGACCTCGCTGGACCCCCCTGATGAGTCTGCCGACAGCGAGCGTGCGCCACCACGAGTGGCGTCCGTATCTGGCCATCGACGAGCCCGCCGCCAACTCGCGGCGGGAGCGCGAAGACATGGCGATGTAGCGCCGGCGACATGCGCCGGAAGGCGTTTGCCGTGGCCCAGGGGGGTGTGCCACGAGTACCCAGAAGAAGTCCAAGACGAAGCGAGCGAGCGCGAGCCCGTCCCGGCCGGAACGCCAGGAGGGAGCGGCCGAGGCGCGTGTGCTCTCCATCGGCGGTGGCAAGGGCGGGGTCGGGAAGACCTTCGTGGCCGCGAACCTGGCGGTCGCCCTCGCTCGGCACGGCAAACGCGTGGTGGCCGTCGATTGCGATCTCGAAGGCGCGAATCTGCACACCAGCCTCGGCGTGCCGACGCCCCGGACCAGCCTGGCCGACTTCGTCTCCCAGCGACAGGACGACCTCGGCAAGCTGGTCGTCGACACGCCCGTGCAGGGTCTGCGGTTGATCGCGGGAACCCACGCGCACCTCGGGGACGCGCAGCCCAACCACCTGCGGCGCGTTCGCCTGATGCGCGCCCTGCGGCGACTCGACGCCGACTTCGTGATCGCCGACCTGGGGGCCGGCACGCACTCGTCCGTCCTCGACTACTTCCTGGTCGGTGGCGAAGGGCTGATCGTGCTGCAGCCCGAGCCGACCTCGGTCGAGAACGCCTACACCTTCCTGCGCGCGGCCTTCTACCGTCGCATGCGCCTGGCCATGGTCGGACACGGGGTGCGCAAGCTCGTGACCGAGGCGATGGACCAGCGCAACGAGCGCGGCATCCGCAGCCCGCTCGACCTGCTGCGGGAGATCGAGGCGATCGATCCACAGGAGGGTGCGCGCTTCGTGGAGACGATGCGGGCCTTCCGGCCGCGGGTGATCGTCAACGGCGTTCGGACCGCAGAGGACGTGAAGCTCGGCTTCGCGGTCGTGTCGGTGTGTCGCAAGTACTTCGGGATCGAAGCCGAGTACCTCGGCTACGTGAACAACGACGACGCCGCGCGCCGCAGCGTGGCGGCCCGCAGGCCGGTGGTGGAGGGAGAGTCCGGATCGGACGCCGCCATCTACCTGCAGCGCATCGCCCGCAAGCTGGTGGGGAGGGAGGCGTGAAGTCCCTCGACGCACAGAACCACTACGAGGTGCTGGAGGTGGCGCCGGGTGCGCATGCCGAAGAGATCGAGCGCGCCTACCGTCTGGCCAGCTCGACCTGGTCCGAAGGCTCCCTCGCCCTCTACTCGCTGTTCGACGACATGGACGCCACCGTCGTGCGCGACCGCATCGACCAGGCCTATCGGGTGCTGTCCGACAACCGCGCCCGGAGGGCCTATGA
>JANQSB010000466.1 GCA_028284295.1 Myxococcota bacterium
CGATTCCTGGGCCTCGGTCTCGAGCTCGGGGGCAAGGACCCGGCCTACGTGCGCGCCGATGCCGACCTGGTCTTCGCGGCCGAGAACCTGATGGACGGCGCCTTCTTCAACTCCGGGCAGTCGTGCTGCGGAATCGAGCGCATCTACGTGCACGAGGCGGTCTACGACGACTTCCTGGAGGCGGCCGTGGTCGAGACCCGCAAGCTCACCCTGGGCTCGCCACTCGATCCGGACACGAGCCTCGGCCCGATGGTCCGCGCCAGCGCTGCCGACTTCGTACGCGGTCAGACCCGCGAAGCCCTGGAGAGTGGTGCGCGAACCCTCGTCGCTCCCGGAGACTTTCCCGCGGACGAGCCCGGCAGCCCCTACCTGGCGCCGCAGATCCTGGTCGACGTGGACCACGACATGCGGGTCATGCACGAGGAGAGCTTCGGGCCGGTGGTGGGAATCATGCGGGTGCGGGACGACGACGAGGCCGTCGCGCACATGAACGACAGCGCCTACGGGCTGACGGCGTCGGTCTGGACCCGCGACGCGAGGTGCGCCGAAGCCCTCGGGCGGCGCGTCGAGACGGGCACCTGGTTCATGAACCGCTGCGACTATCTCGACCCGGCCCTGGCCTGGACGGGCGTCAAGGACTCGGGTCGCGGCTGCACGCTCTCGAAGATCGGCTTCGAGGCGCTCACGCGGCCCAAGTCCTTCCACCTGAGAACGCAGATCGGCTGACGCCGATCGGGGAGCTGGCCTTGTCCGACCCGAGAGACGACCGCCCGATCACGCCGGGCTTCGCCCGCTACGAATGGAAGCTGCGCGAGGAGATCGTCGTGCGCTGTCGCGAGCTGAACGAACGCGGCCTCAACCGCGGCACCTCCGGCAACATCAGCGCCCGCTGCGGAGAGGGCTTCCTGGTCTCGCCCAGCTCCTTCCCCTACGAGATGATGCAGGCGGAACACGTCGTTCCCATGTACTTCGACGGCAGCTACGCGGGGAAGCTGAAGCCCTCGAGCGAGTGGCGCTTCCACCTGGACATCCTGCAGGCGAGGCCCGAGCTGCAGGCGGTGATCCACGCGCACCCGATCTACTGCACCACCATCGCGATCCTCGGGCACGACATTCCCTCGCTCCACTACATGATCGCGGTCACGGGAGCGGACACGGTCCGCTGCGCCCCCTACGAAACCTTCGGCACCCAGGAGCTGTCGCACAACGCCGTCGAGGCGCTGGGCAAGAGCAATGCCTGTCTGCTCGCGAACCACGGGGTCATCTGCACCGGCGGCAACCTGGGCGGGGCGATGTTCGTGCTGGAGGAAGTCGAGACCCTGGCGCACCAGTACTTCAACACCCTGCAGGTCGGCGGCCCGAAGCTGCTGAGTCCCGAGCAGATGGAAGACGTCCGCAAGGCGATGATGGGCGGCTACGGAAAGGCCCGCCCCCGGGACTGAGCCCGCGGCGGTGCGCGGCGAGTGCGCTCGACGCCGCGGGTCGTGTAGAGCCTTCCCGCGGCTAGAAGGCTTGCTGCGAGGAGCGCGATCGCGGTGCCCGAGAGGGCCGGCATCTGCTTCGGCGGGATGGCCTTGAATACACCGAAGCCGGCCGAGCCGCCGCTCACGTCCGCGACGAAGGCGATCTCGCCCTCGTTGTTGATCGTCGGGAGCCCGAGGGACGAGAACGTACCGCCTGCGAGCGGCGCGGCGTCGCCTTCGAGCGCGATCGGCGTCACCACGGTGCCCTCGACGACGAACACGCCCGTCGCCGCCGAGCCGCCCGTGAGCGTGGCCGAGAACACGACGTCGCCCGCGTCGTTGATGTCCGAGCCCCCGAAGCTCGCATAGGTGGCGCCACCGGTGCCGGGTGCGGTCTGGCCGGCGAGCACGACGGCCGCGTCCGTGCCGTTCGTGTCCACGAAGACGCCCGCGCTCGCCGTGCCGGCGTCGATCGCCGCGCGGAAGACGACCTGCCCCGACGCG
>JANQSB010000468.1 GCA_028284295.1 Myxococcota bacterium
ATCTCGTGCAGGACGGGACCGACCACGTCGGAGACGGTCTCGGGAGGCGGCGGCTCGGGCTCGGCGGCCTCCTGGGGAGGTGTGTACGGTTCGCACGCGGCCAGTCCCAGGACGGCGGCCGCTGCCACCGGAACCAGCGCCCGGGCGGGCCTGTCGAGGAAGTTCGGAATCGTCATAAGGCCGCGCAGGATATCACGATTCCCGCCAGCTTCACGAGCGGGGGACCCGCTCGCGGACGACGCGTCCGTGGCGGAGGTCCCCCCGGACGCGGGCTCTAGAAGCGGTACTGCGCGCCGACGCTCCCGGACACGTAGTCGTAGTCGTCCAAGCTTCCGAAGGGGCGCACCCAGTCCGTATCGAGGGTGACGACGACGTTCGGCGTGATGTAGAAGTCGACGCCGCCCCCCACGCGGACCGCGAACTCGGTCTCGCGGTTCTTCCGGCCCGGACCGACGCTGCGCTTCGTCTTCATGTCCGCGACGCCGGCGCCGACGAGCGCGAAGGGCTGCATCCGGTCGCCCAGCAGGGGGAGATAGGCGCGCAGATTCGAGGTGAAGACCAGTGACCGCACGTCGAATCGGGAGCGGGCGCCGGCGCCCTTCGGAAACACCGTGCCGTCGAACTCCTCGATCCACTCCGCCTGGAAGTCGGCCGACAGGTAGCGATGACAGCGGTAGCCGGCGCGCGCCTTCAAGCCGAAGCTGTTCTTCAGGGACAGGTTGCCGTCGTCGGGCTCGAGATCGGACTCGGAGGTGGCGTGTGCGTAGGCGAGGGACGCCGCCACCAGGATGCCTCTTCGCGTGAAGGAGTCCTCGTCCGGCTCCTCGTCCCGGCTCTCGCCGCGCTGCTCGGCCAGGGTCGCCGTCCAGCAGGCCGCCGTCGCGAAGCCGCTGAGACCGACCAGGGAGGAGATGGCGAGGGTTCCGTCGCTACGTGCGGTGCTCGGGAGCGAGAGCAGCGCGAGGACGAGGATCGCCTGCGAGACGGACCGGATCACACGATTCAACTCGAAGCGACCTCCATTTCTCATGATAACACGAACGGGCTCAGGACCCGCTCCCGAGCAGACCCAGGAGATCGGTGTAGTCGTCGGT
The DNA here is from genome assembly GCA_028284295.1 of Myxococcota bacterium. Classification (GTDB taxonomy): domain Bacteria; phylum Myxococcota_A; class UBA9160; order UBA9160; family UBA4427; genus JAJDAN01. The sequence continues at coordinate 1,095 of JANQSB010000468.1, forward strand.
CCAGACCGGAAGGTCGGCGACCTCCGCCTCCGACAGCTGCTGGACCCGGAGCGAGCCGGCCTCGAGCCCGAGCGAGCGCCCCGTCTCCAGCATGCGTCGACGCATGGCGGCCAGCCGATCGGGGTCCCGCGCGAGCATCACCCAGCGCGCCGACCGGCTCTGCAGCTTGGGCGCGACCGGGCTGCGGACCACCAGGTTCGAGAGCCCCACCTCGAGGCCCATGCGCGCGACCAGGCGGGTGAGGTCGAAGTGTCGGCTCGAGACGTGGATCGCGAGCACGCCGTCGGCCGCCAGCGCGTCGCGGTAGACGAGGAAGGCCTCGCGGGTGAGCAGGTGGACGGGGACCGCGTCGCTGGTGAACGCGTCCACGACGAGCCAGTCCCAGGCCGGTGACCCGCCCTGCCCGAGCTCGTCGGCGAGGGAGAGCCGGGCGTCGCCGAGCACCACCTCCACGCCGGCGGCACTCTCGCGCAGGAACGAGAACTCCTCCCGCGCGACCCGCTCCACCGCGGGATCGATCTCGTAGAAGCGGAAGAGATCCGGGCCCCGGCCGTAGGCGGCCAGGGTCCCGACCCCGAGACCCACCACGCCGATCTTCCTGCCCTCGCCACCGCCCAGCGTCGCCTCCTCGTCACGGGACGTCACCCCCAGAGCCAGTCCGATTCCCGTCGCGCGTCCGTAGTAGGAGGTGGGGAGCTTCGAGGACGCGCCGTGGGTGAACTGCACGCCGTGCAGGGTCGTGCCGTTGTGGAGCTGCTTCTGCGCGTTGCGACCTTCGCGGTTCTCCGTCACGCGCAGGATCCCGAAGAAGCTGCGCTCCTGATGGACCTGCAGGGAGAGGGGCTGCTCGATCCCCCAGCCCCCGTACACCACGACGCAGAGCGCTGCGCACGTCGCAGCCGCCGAAGGCCAGCGCCCGAGTCGAAGGCCATGCGAGTCGCTCCGCCGGGCCAGGAAGAACAGGACGCAGCAGAGCGCGAGCCCGAGATGCAGCTCCCAGAATCCGGGAAAGAGCTGCGGTGCCAACACGCCGACGAAGGCGCCACCGATCGCGCCGCCCGCCGACACCGACAGATAGAAGCCCGTGAGCCGGCGCGGCGGAGGACGAAGGCGGTAGAGCTCGCCGTGCAGGATCATGCAGGTGCCGAAGAGCAGCAGGGTGCCGAAGAGCATCGTCGCCCCGATCGGCAGCGGATCCGGAACGGCCAGGATCTCGCGACCGGCCAGCGCCTCGAGCCGACCGAGCCAGAAGCCTCTCGGGTCGGTTCCGAAGAACGACACCACGGCCAGGAGCGCGAACGGCGTCGGGCGATAGAAGCGTTCGCCCGCGAAGCCGATGATGAAGGTGAGGAGGTAGGTGGCCAGGGGCAGGATCCACAGGAAGGGAACGCTGGCGACGTCCAGGCAGAGCAGGTTCGTGATGCCCATCAGCAGCACCACCGCACAGCCCGGAAGCAGCACCCACAGCGCCGTGTGGCCGGGCGCGACGGGCGAGCCCGCGAGCTTCTCCCCGTCCTCCGGGCTCGGGGACGCCGCATCCGACGCGCGGGCCGCCAGCAGCCCGCATCCCAGGACGAGGACGGCCACCCCCACGAACCCGATCGACCACAGATCGCCGGACAGCGAGAGCGTGAGATGGGGCTCGATCCAGAACGGATAGGAGAACAGGGCCAGGAGCGATCCCGCGTTCGAGACCGCGTAGAGGGGATAGGGCGAACGCCCGGGCGCTGCCCGCGCGAACCACGCCTGTACCAGGGGGCCCGTCGCCGCCAGCACCAGGAAGGGCAACGCCACGCTGGTGGCGAGGATCCAGGCCACCTGCGCGGCGGGCGCCGCCCCGTCCGGGACGACGGCTTCCGGCCGCGGAAGCACGGGCAGGGTCCCGACGGCGAGAACCAGCACCCCGGCGTGAACCCCTACCTGTGCGCGACGGGACGCGAAGCGGATCAGCCCGTGCGCGTACGCGTAGCCCAGGAAGAGGCTCGTCTGGAAGAACGCCAGACACACCGCCCAGACGGCCGGCACGCCCCCGAAGCCCGGCAGGATCCGCTTGCCCACCATGGGCTGGACGAGGAAGATCAGGAAGGCCGCGGCAAAGCTCGCGACGACGTAGAGCGCGGCTGTGCGGCCGACTCTCACGCGGGCCTCAGCGCCCGACGTCCCGGACGAAGCGCACGGGTCCCTCGATGGCGAGCTCCTCGGGAATCCGTCGACGCGCCGCTTCCGGCCTCGCCTGCCAGTCGGCGAGACACGACGCATGTCGCTCCCGGTACTCCGCGCCATGCCCGGCGTCGAAGATCCCGATCCCGGCGTTCGGCTCGACCTGGACCAGCACCGCCAGGGTCTCCGCGGCGGAGCTCATCGACCGGATCTCGTCCGGACCCACCGGCTCGAGCCGGTAGCTTCGGCTGAGGAAGATCCGCTTCGCCTCCAGCAGGTAGGTCCTTCCGGCCTCGAGACGACCGGCCGCGAAGTCCGCATTCTCGAGCCCGACCACTCCGAAGCGATGCTCACCGGCTTCCACCGGCAGCTCGGTCCAGGTCCCGTCGCGGAGCAGCCCGGCTTGCACGCCGTCGACGTAGAGAGCGAGGGTCTCGTCTGGCGCGCTCGCGGTCGACAGGAAGGCGATGACCCGCGCCTGCCCGGGTGGCGGAGCGGGAAGGTCGACACCCGGACCGGGCGCGTAGTCGAGGAAGACAGCGGGCGGGTGGCTGCACCCCGTGGACACGAGCAGCCAGAGTGCGAGCGACGTGGCGAGCGGGGCGCGCATGGACGCGACTCGGGGACCGGCGGCCCAGGCGCTCAGCCGGGCTCGCGCAGGCGGTAGATCGCGCGGTGGAAGGCCGAGAGCAGCGGGCGGTCGCCCTGGTCGAAGACCGCGACGTCGAGGTCCACGAACTCGTGGCCGCGCCGCTCGAAGAGATCGGTGATGCGAGCCTCCGTCCAGGTGCCCGCGCCCAGGGGAATGGCTGCGTGGTGGCACACGCGGCTCTCCACGTGGATCCAGGGGCCGAGTCGCACGTTGCTCGAGAGCACCCAGTTCGCGAGCCCGAGGCTGAAGCTCGGGTTCGCGAAGCCGTCGCGGTCGTCGCGCACGAGGTCCGGCATGTCGTCCGGGTCCAGGCGATATCGCCCCTGCTCGCCGCGGCCGTCCCAATCCACCCGGAGCGAGCCGAGCCCCTTCGCGCGGAGGTCCTCGAGCACGGCGCGGGTCGCTTCGGGTCGGTCCTCCCGCGCGGGACCCGGCGCGTCGCCGCGTCGGACCGGCGGCGGGGACTGCCCCGCGGCCGCGGCGCGGCCCTCGGCGCAGACCCGGTCGTCGGGTCCGACCACCCGGTAGCCGAAGCCCGTCGAGTCGGGGACCGTCTCGACCCGGAAGCTCTCGCCGTCGTAGAGGGGCTTCTTCAGGACGACCGAGGCCTCCCCGCCGGCCAGCCAGTCGAGCCCCCAGATCCTCACGGCGGGCTGCACCCCGTAGGCGTAGACGGTCACACCGGGAACCAAACCTCCGCGGAAGCCGTGCCGGCGCGCGACCTCGTCCGAGTGGATGCGGTTCTCCGACGCGGTGGCGGGGTTCCAGGCGATCCCTTCGTATTCGACCCGTCCAGGCACCCCGGCATTCTACCCCGCGGCCGGGACCGCGAGCTGCTCCACGATCGCGACGATCCGGACGGCGGGGTCTTCTCCCTCGGCCTCGTCCATGGCTCGAACGCTGTCCGCCGCCGATGTCAGGGCCGCCTCGACCTCGCGCAGCAGCGATTCCGGAGACAGCTCGGACTGGGGGAGCACCCGCCCGAAGCCCCGGGCTGCGAAGACCCGCGCGTTGTCGATCTGGTCGCCCCGGCTCGCCGCGGTCGGCAGCGGGACCACTACGGCCGGCTTGCGCAGCGCGATCAGCTCGGCGAGCGAGTTGGCGCCGGCGCGGGACAGCACCACGTCCGCACAGGCGAACGCGTCGGCGAACTCGTCGCCCAGGTACTCGAACTGCCGGTAGCCCACCCGGCCTTCGAGCGCGGCGTCGAGATGCCCGGGACCACAGACGTGGAGCACCTGCAGCGTGTCCGGCAGCTGCGGGAGCGACGCGCGCACCTGCTCGTTGACGGCCTGCGCCCCCTGACTTCCGCCGAAGACCAGCAGGGTGCGGCGTTGCGGGTCGAGCCCGAAGCGCTCGAGCCCGCGTGCCCGGTCTCCCTCCAGCAACGAACGGCGAACCGGACTGCCGGTGTGGACCGTCGCCCGCCCGGGGAGGTGCTCGGCGCTCTCCGCGAAGGAGAGGCAGATGCGCTCTGCGAAGGGAAAGGAGAGACGATTCGCGAGGCCGGGGGTCAGGTCCGACTCGTGGACGATCACGGGCACGCGGTTGAGCCAGGCGCCGACCACCACGGGAACGCCCACGAAGCCCCCCTTCGAGAACACCACCACGGGTCGCGAGCGCGCGATCCGCCAGGCCGCGCGAACGACTCCCAGGGCGATCCGGAAGGGGTCGACGAAGTTCTGCCAGCTGAAATAGCGGCGAAGCTTGCCGGTGGGGATGGCGTGGAAGCGGAGACCGGCCTCTTCGGCGAGACGACGCTCGATCCCGGCGCCGTCGCCCATGTACTCGACCTCGAATCCGCGCGCACGCAGCTCCGGCAGCAGCGCGAGGTTCGGGGTCACGTGCCCGGCCGTCCCGCCGCCGGTCAGCAGCACCATGCGCCGCTTCGCGCCGCTCAACGATCCCCCCTGCTCGCCCGCCGACCCTCTCGGTCGCTCCCAGGCCCGCTCAGGCGCGCATGCCACCGGCGGCCGCGACCGGGTGGAGGCTCTTCTCCGCACTCGGTCGGCTGCCGACGCGCTCGAACCAGGCCGCGACGTTGGCGTTGGATCGGTCGAAGGGCTGCCCCACTCCGCCACCGAAGTCGAGCAGGCAGTACGCGAAGATGTCCGCCAGGGTGAGGCGATCTCCCGCCAGGAAGTCGCGTCCGGCGATTGCGGCGTCGAGCTTGGCCACTCCTGCCTGGGCGATGGCCGCCCAGTCGTCGACGGCCTGGGGGATCAGGTGGCGCCGCTCCTTGAACATCGCCTGGCCGGCGCCGGAACGGAACGCATCGGTCATCGGGCCCGTGATGTGCAGCTCGACCCGGCGCAGCCACATGCGGGTGGCGGCACGCTCGGCCGCGTTGCTGCCGATCAGCGCCGGCTCCGGCTTCTCTTCCTCCAGGTACTCGCAGATCGCCGTCGTCTCGGCGACGACCTGACCGTCGTCGAGCTCGAGGCTCGGCATCTCACCCCAGGGATTCACGGACAGATAGGGCTCCTGGCGGTTCTCGCCCGCCATGATGTCGATCTCGTGCATGGGAAGCTCGAGGCCCTTCTCCAGCATGAACATGCGAACGAGGCGGGGATTCGGACCGATCGAGTTGTAGAACTTCATGGGGGCTCTCCGGGTTCGGGGTGGTTTGGCTCGAGCGCGAGCCGGCTCAGGCTTCCATCGCCCAGCGAAGCCCACGTCGGAGCAGCTCGTGGAAGACGGGTAGCTCCCAGGCACCGCGCTCCACCTGGGGGTAGTGATCCATCAGGGGCCGCATGTCGTGGTGGCCGCGGCAGTGGCCCAGGGTGAGGTACAGCACGGCCCCCTCCCCCACCACCTTGCGGTACATCACCAGTCGCGGATCGTCGTCGGCCCACTCCTCGACCTCGAAGCCGGGTGCCTTGCCGGTGAAGCGGGTCTCGAGCAGCGCCTCGAGAGGCTCGTGGTACTCACACAGGTAGAGCTCGTCGTCGGCCTCGAAGGGCTCGATGCCCGCGACCAGGGGATCGTCCGAGCAGGGGGTCACGGTATAGGGTGCGATGGGCGGGTGGCCCAGGAACTGACTGCCCAGGGTCTGCATGAAGAGCGGGTGCGACCGGGGCGTCTCGAAGGGAGGCTTGCCCGTCCACTCGAGAATCGAGTTGGTGCCGTGGAGGGCCAGCCAGCGCCCGCCGCCGCGAACGAAGTCCGCGAGCGCCTGCTGCTCGGAATCGCTCGGCCGCACGTCGCAGGTATAGGTGACGAGGAAGTCCGACGCGGAGATGGCTTCGTGATCCCGGTAGTCGCCGGCCACCCGGGTCCGGACCCGGGGATGCTCGGCCAGGAGCTTCAGGAGCTCCAGACGCGCGTAGTCCATGTCGTGGTACTTGCCGCCGACCACCAGGTAGGCGTCCACGACGGCGCTGCCTTCGCTCATGCGAGCCTCGCGACGACCGGGGCAAAGGCCTCGAGGACGTTGTCGCCGACGGTGTAGTAGGACATGCCGAATCGCTCCCTGCGACGTTCGAGCTCCTCGCAGATTCCGTCCACGCTCCCGATCAGGGCATGGGGATGCTCGATCATCTGCTCCGCCGACAAGCCGAACGCGCCACCCATGCCCTGCGCCATCTTCTGGGCGTCGTCGGTCACGAAGGTGAAGTAGGCGCCCACCTCCAGCTCGAGCTCTCCGAAGCGGTCACCGGCCGCTTCTCGCACCCAGCCGAGCTTCTCCTCGGTGGCTTCGGCCGTGGCGCTCTGGACTCCGTCCGGCCCGAGCACTCCCGAGCGGTTGTTGAAGTTGAAGCTGACGATGTCGGCCTCGCGGGCGGCCAGGCTCAACACCTTGCGGCCGCCGCCGCCGATCATGATGGGCGGGTGCGGCTTCTGCACGGGCTTCGGAGCACCCGCGAAGCCCTCGGCCTTGACGTACTGCCCGTGGATCTTCGGCTCGCCCTCGGCCATCAGGGCCTTGATGGCCGCCACGGTCTCCGCCAGGCGCGCGATGCGCACGCCCGGGCGATCGAAGGGGATTCCCGCGGCCTCGTACTCCGCCTGGAGCCATCCCGCGCCCAGCCCCAGCTCGAGGCGACCGTCGGAGAAGAGGTCGAGGGTGGCCGCCTCCTTCGCGAGCACCGCGGGATGGTGGTAGTCGATGCAGAAGACGCGGCAGCCGATCCGCAGCCGCTCGGTCGCCTCGGCGGCGACCGCCATGGCCGGCACGGCAGCCAGCTCCTGGAGCGGATGGTGGGTCGACTCGAGCGCCGGACCGGGGCCGATGAAGTGGTCCGCCAGATGGAGGGCCGAGTAGCCCAGCTCCTCGATGCGACGGGCACGGTCGCGCCACTCGCCGCCGGACGACGCACTGAAGCTCTGGACTGCGAAGCGAAAGGGCCTGGGGGGCATCCGGGGACTCTAGCAGGGTACGGAAGGCCCCCGGCTAACCGAATCTCCCGGTGATGTAGTCCTGGGTTCGCGCGTCCTCGGGATTGGTGAAGATCTTCGAGGTCTCGCCCTCCTCGACCAGTACGCCGAGGTGGAAGAAGCCCGTGCGCTGCGAGATCCGCGCGGCCTGCTGCATCGAGTGCGTCACGACCACGATCGCGTAGGTGGCTCGCAGCTCGTCGATGAGCTCCTCGATCCGCGCCGTGGCGATCGGATCGAGAGCCGAGCACGGCTCGTCCATCAGGATCACCTCCGGACCCACGGCGATCGCTCGCGCGATGCAGAGCCGCTGCTGCTGGCCGCCGGAGAGGCTGGTCCCCGGCTCGCCCAGGCGGTCCTTGACTTCGTCGAAGAGGCCCGCGCGCTCGAGACTCGACACCACCAGCTCCTCGAGATCGCTTCGGGTCCGGGAGAGACCGTGGATCCGCGGCCCGTAGGCGACGTTCTCGAAAATGGACTTCGGGAAGGGGTTGGGGTTCTGGAACACCATCCCGACCCGGCGCCGCAGCGAGACCACGTCGACCTCGGGCGCGTGGATCTCGTGGCCGTCCATCCGGATCGACCCTTCGACCCGGCAGCCTTCGATCACGTCGTTCATGCGGTTCACGCAACGCAGGAAGGTCGACTTGCCGCAGCCCGATGGACCGATCAGCGAGGTCACCTGGTTGGCATGGATGTCGAGGTCGACGTCGAAGAGCGCCTGCTTGTCGCCGTAGTAGACGGAAAGCGAGCGAGCCGACACCTTGGCGAGGGCCACGGGCTCCTTCTCCTCGTCCTCATCGATTCCCAGATCCGCTTGCATCATCGCCTCTCGTCGGCGCCACCGTGCCTTCCGCGACTCCACCACCCTACCAGCTCTTCTCGCTCCGGTTGCGAAGGATGATCGCGACCGCGTTCATGACCAGAAGGAAGGCCACCAGCACCAGGATGGCGCCGAACGTGAGCTCCTGGAAGGCCCGCTCCGGACTCTCGGCCCACAGGTAGATCTGGACGGGAAGCGCGGTGGCTGGCGAGAGCGGGCCCGAAGGCGGATCGGCGATGAAGGCCACCATCCCGATCATGAGCAGCGGTGCCGTCTCTCCCAGCGCGCGAGCCATTCCGATGATGGTGCCCGTGAGGATGCCGGGCAGTGCCAGAGGCAGCACGTGGTGGACGACGACCTGCAGGGGCGACGCGCCCACGGCCAGGGCCGCTTCCCGAATCGAGGGGGGCACCGCCCGCAGGGCCGCCCGCGCCGCGATGATGATCGTCGGCAGGGTCATGAGCGCCAGGACCAGGCCTCCGACCACCGGCGCGGAGCGAGGCAGGCCCATGAAGTTGAGGAACACGGCCAGCCCCAGCAGTCCGTAGACGATGGACGGAACGGCGGCCAGGTTGTTGATGTTGACCTCGAGGAAGTCGGTCACGCGACTGCGCGGCGCGAACTCCTCCAGGTGGACCGCCGCAGCGACGCCCAGCGGGAAGGACAGCGCGAGGGTCACGAGGAGCGTCCAGAGAGAACCGAGGAGCGCACCCCCGAGCCCGGCGACCTCGGGCTCGCGGCTGTCGCCGCCGGTGAGGAAGCGGGTGTTCCAGGCGCTCTGGACGAAGCCCTGATCGCGCCAGGCGTCGATCCAGTCGAGCTGGCGATCGTTCAGCTTGCGTCGGGACTCCTCGGTCTCGCGCGAGATGTCCCCCTTCAGGTAGCGACCGCTCTCGTCCGAGAGCGGCAGTGCCACACGAACCGACCGCCCCAGCAGCGCGGGGTCGGCCAGGACGAGCTGTTGCAGCTCGAAGCCGGCCACCGAGCTGACGAGGCCATAGAGCGCGCGCTTCTCCTTGCGCGACGAGACCTCCGGGTGCAGGGCCCGCAGCCGCTCCCGGATCACGCCCATGTAGTTGGCACCGCGCAGGTCACTGACGTCGACCGGGCCGTCGGGCAGACCGAGGGTCTCACGATCCAGCGTCACCTCCAGCTCGAGCTGGTGGTGACGGAAGGCCGAGAGCCCGTTGAAGGCGATGCTGCCGAGCAGCGCCACCAGGGCCAGCAATGCCAGGACCACGGCGGAGAGCCCGTACAAACGGAAGCGCCGATCCGCAGCATGCCGGCGACGGGTGCGGGCATCCTCGGAGAGCCTCGCGGCGGCCGGGCCCGGACTACTCATACTGCTCCCGGTAGCGGCGCACGACGTGCAGGGCCACGACGTTGAGCGACAGGGTGACGAGGAAGAGCACCAGCCCCAGTGCGAAGGCCGCCAGGGTCTTGGCGCTGTCGAACTCCTGGTCGCCCACCAGCAGGGTGACGATCTGCACCGTGACGGTGGTGACCGCCTCGAAGGGGTTGGCGGTGAGCTTGGCGGCGAGACCCGCAGCCATCACGACGATCATGGTCTCGCCGATGGCGCGCGACAGCGCCAGCAGCACCGCGCCGACGATCCCCGGCAGGGCGGCGGGGAGGACCACCTGCCGCACGGTCTCGCCCTTCGTCGCGCCGAGGCCCAACGATCCCTCGCGCAGCGCGTTCGGCACGGCGTGGATCACGTCGTCCGAGAGCGAGGACACGAAGGGGATGATCATCACACCCATCACCAGCCCGGCGGCCAGGGCACTCTCCGAGGAGATGTCGATCCCGAACGGGCTGCCGGCATCGCGCAGGGCCGGCGCGATGAGCAGTGCCGCGAAGAAGCCGTACACGACGGTGGGAACGCCGGCGAGGATCTCGAGGATCGGCTTCACCAGCTGACGCACGCGGGCGTGGGCGTACTCGGCCAGGTAGATGGCCGACAGCAGCCCGAGAGGCACGGCCACGGCCATCGCGATGCCGGTGATCAGGAGGGTGCCGGTGAAGACCGGCACGGCCCCGAAGGCGCCCGACGACCCCACCTGATCCGCGCGCAGGGCGGTCTGCGGACTCCACTCGAGGCCGAACAGGAAGTCGGTGAGAGGCACCTTGCCGAAGAAGCGCAGGGCCTCGAAGAGGAGCGACAGGACGATTCCGGCGGTGACCGCGATGGCGAGCGCCGCGCAGAGCCACAGGAGTCCTCGAACGGCTCGTTCGAGGATCCGCCGCGGCGAGAAGGGCTGGACGGTGAGGGAGGCCGCAGAAGCGCCACCCGGCCCCGGCAGGCCCGGGTCGTCACATGTCGAGGACACTCAGCTCCTCGCCTCGGGTTCGAACCACCTTCAGGGCCTTGTCGGGCAGCGGAATCAGCCCCTTGTCGATCAGGTAGCCGTCGGGTCCCGCAGCCCGGTCGCTCGTGAACTCGGCGACGAACTCCTGGATCCCGGGGACCTCGCCGACGTGGGCCTTCTTGACGTAGAAGAAGAGCGAGCGCGAGATCGAGTAGGCGCCCGCCGCGATGTTCTCGAAGGTCGGCTCGTTGCCGTCCACCACACTGCCCTGGATCTGGTCCTGGTTCTGGTCCAGGAACGAGAAGCCGAAGATGCCGAGCGCCCGGGGATTCGCCTGGAGCTTCTGGACGATCAGGTTGTCGTTCTCCCCGGCCTCGACGTAGTGGCCGTCCTCGCGGATCGCATGGGCGACCGCCTTGAAGGCCTTCTTGTCGCTCTTGCGCAGGGCCGCCAGCATCTCGCTCTGCCTGGCGCCGGCCTCCATGGCCAGCTCGACGAACGCGTCCCGGGTGCCGGAGGTCGGCGGCGGGCCCAGCACCTCGATCTTGACGTCGGGCAGCGAGGCGTCGACGTCCTTCCAGGTCCGGTTCGGGTTCGGAACCAGCTTCCCGTTGATCGGAATCTCCTTCGCGAGGGCGCGGAAGATCTGGTCGACGGTGAGCGCGTAGCGGTCGGCGGATCGCGAGTTGGCCAGGACGATGCCGTCGAACCCGATCTCGATCTCGACGATGCCCGTGACTCCGTTGCTCGCGCACTTCTGCACCTCGGAGCCCTTGATGCGCCGGGACGAGTTCGTGATGTCGGGCGTCTCGAGCCCGACCCCGGAGCAGAAGAGCTTGAGACCGCCCCCCGATCCCGTGCTCTCGACGACGGGGGTCTTGAACTCCGTCACCCGACCGAACTGCTCCGCCACCGCCGCCGAGAAGGGGAAGACGGTGGACGAGCCGACGATGCGGATCTCCCGGGCGTCGGCCTGCGGCGCCACGATCCCGATCCCGAACGAGGCGACGAAGAGGCCAACGAGTCTTGCGGTCTTCACGATGGGGGCACTCCGGAGACAGTGAATGGGGAGGAGGCTACGCCTGCACTGGGCCCCCCAGGTGAGCGTTTTGTGACGGTTATGTGGCATCGCGGCGGTATATCCGAAATACTGGCAGATTCGCCACACTATAGCGACATGGATTCGGGAACTCGCCATAACGGCGTCACCGAATCGTCGCACGATGGCGCTTCCATGCAACGGCGCCACCGTGCCCCAACGGAGCCGGGGGTAAGGACAACGTGTCGAGAATCGTCGAGCGCGACCTGGAGACACTCCGGGAGCTGGGGCTGAGGATGGGGGGATTGGCAGAAGGCATCCTGCAGAAGTCCATGCAGTCGCTCCTGCGACGCGACGCCGCCCTCGCCGCCGAGGTCCAGCGGGACGACCTCGGCATCGACCGCCTCGACATCGAGATCGACGAGGCCGTCCTCGAGGTGCTCGCTCTGCAGGCTCCCGTCGCTCGCGACCTGCGGGCCGTGATCGGCGTCAAGAGCGTCGCCACGGACCTGGAGCGCGTCGGCGATCTCGCGAGGAACATCGCCAAGAGCGCGGCGCGCCTGGCAGAACGACCGACCGTCGCGACCCCGGTCGGGCTCGAGCAGCTGGGCGACGAGTGCTCCCGGCAGCTTCGGATGGCCCTCGACGCCTTCCGGGACGGGGACACCGCCCTCGCCCACCGCGTGCTCGAAGGAGAGGACCGGGTCGACGAGCACGAGGCACTCGTCGTCCGGGAAGCGCTGGGCGAGCTGCAGCGCCAGCCCGAGATCTCTCCCCAGGAAGTCGACTTCATCCTGATCGCCAAGAACCTCGAGCGGGTGGCAGATCACGCCACCAACATCGCCGAGGAGGTGGTCCGCATCGCGGAATCCAAGAACCTCAAACACGCGGCCAAGCTCGGCGCCTGACGCGGGAGAACCCGCCCGGAACCCCATGAACGCACGGATTCTCGTCGTCGAGGACGAGCCCGACATCCAGGAGCTCATCCGGTACCACCTCGATCAGGCCGGCTACCACGTCGAGACGGCCAGCGACGGGAACGCCGCGCTGCACGCCCTGCGCCGTCGCCGCCCCAGCCTGCTCGTCCTGGACCTCATGCTCCCGGACCGTTCGGGCACCGAGATCTGCCGGGAGATCCGGGCCGATCCCGATCTCAAGGACCTGCCGGTCATCATGGTCACGGCGCGCTCCGACGAGGTCGACCGCCTGCTCGGGTTCGAGCTCGGGGCGGACGACTACGTGGCCAAGCCCTTCAGCCCGCGCGAGCTCACCCTGCGGGTCCGGTCCGTACTCCGACGCTCGAGCGCCGGCCCCGAAGCCGCGGACACCCCCGAGGTCCTGCAGCACGACTCGCTCACCCTGGACACCGCGCGACACCGCTGCCAGGTCGCGGACCGCAAGGTCGAGCTCACCGCCAAGGAGTTCCAGCTGCTGCGCATGTTGATGTCGCGCCCGGGCCGGGTCATGAGCCGCGAGCGCCTGCTCGACGAGGTCTGGGGACCGGACGTCACGGTCACCCTGCGAACCATCGACACACACATGAAGCGGCTGCGAGAGAAGCTCGGCGACGCCGGCGCCCTGATCCACACGATCCGCGGAGTCGGATACCGCTTCACGGAGTAGACTCTTCGGGTGCCCCGCATCCAGCTCAAGCTGATGGGCGCCCTGGCCCTCCTGGTGGTGCTGATCGTCGCCATCGTGGGCGGCTTCGCGGAGCGGGAGCTGCGAGCCCGGGAGCGGGATCGCATCGAGCACGTGCTGGCCGAGCAGGCCGCCCTGACCCGGGAGATCCTGCGGTATCGGGGCACGATCACCGGCGCCGAGCTCGATGCCCTGGCGAACGCGGCCGGCCGGGCCGCCCAGGCGCGCGTGACCCTGATCGATCCGGAGGGGAGAGTCGTCGGCGACTCCGAGGTTCCCACGGACCAGCTCGGGGGCCTCCAGAACCACGCCGACCGGCCCGAGGTCGTCGCCGCCATGCGCGGCGCCACCGGCATCGCGGTGCGCGAGAGCGCGACCGTAAGGCGCCCCCTGCTCTACGTGGCACTGCCGCCCGAGCCGGAGAGCGGCTCGAGGGTCGTCCGGCTGGCGGTCGACCTCGACGAGATCGATGCCGCGATCGCGGAGCTTCGCGGGGTGCTCGTCGCGGCTGGCGGGATCGGTCTCATCGGCGCCCTGGTCCTGTCCTTCGGGATCACCCGGCTGACCCTGCGACCCGTCGAGGAGCTGCGTTCCGCGGTCACCGACATCGCGGACGGACGCCTGGAGACGCGGCTGTCCTGGGACACCCGCGACGAGCTGGGTGAGATCAGTGCCTCGATCAACCGCGTGGCCGAGCAGCTGCGCACCCGCCTCGACGAGGAGAATTCCGAGCGCACCCGGCTGGAAGCGGTGCTCCGGAGCATGGTGGAGGGCGTGCTCGTCATCGACCCGAGCGGGCACGTCAGTCTTGCCAATCCCCGCCTGCGGGAGCTGCTGGACGCCTGGTCGGAGCCCATCGGGAAGTCGCCCGTCGAGCTGATCCGCAACGAGACCTTCCACCACGCCCTGTCCGAGGCCGCGTCCAGCCCGGAGCCCCAGGTGTGCGAGCTCGAGGTCGGCCCCCGCACGCTCCTGGTCCACGCCGTGGCCGTACCGCCAGTGGGCGCCGGTGGCTGCGTGGCGGTGCTCCACGACGTGAGCGAGATCCGTCGGGTCGAGCAGGTGCGCCGCGACTTCCTCGCCAACGCCTCGCACGAGCTCCGGACACCACTCACCTCGATCCAGGGCTTCGCCGCCACCCTGGCCCAGGACGAGGTCTCGACCGACGACGCCCGCCGCTTCGTCGACGTGATCGCCCGAAACGCCGAGCGGCTGAAGAGCCTGATCGACGACCTGCTCGAGCTCTCCCAGCTCGAGGGACGGCGCGAGCCGCTGCGGCCCGCCCCGGTGGACGTCGAGCGCCTGGCGCGACAGCTGCTCGACGACATGCGCCCGCGTCTCCGGGACAAGCAGGTGGAAGCCGAGCTCCACGCCGCCGGACCGTCGCAGGCCCTCGGGGATCGGCGAGGCGTCGAGCAGATCCTCACGAATCTGATCGACAACGCGGTCAAGTACACCGACGCCGGCGGTCGCATCGACGTGCAGGTCCGCGATGTCGGCGGCCGCGTCGAGGTCGAGGTCGCCGACACCGGCCTCGGCATCCCCGAGGAAGAGGTCGACCGGGTCTTCGAGCGCTTCTACCGGGTCGACAAGGCCCGCTCCCGGGCGCTCGGCGGAACCGGTCTCGGACTCGCCATCGTGAAGCACCTGCTCCAGGCGATGGGCGGCGACATCCGCGTGGAGAGCAAGCTCGGTGAAGGCTCGCGATTCACGTTCTGGCTGCCGACCGCCCCGCCTTCCGGAGAGGCGTGAGCGAAGCGGCCTCGGACTCAGCGCGCGCCGACGGAGTCAGCGAACGTCGAGCCGGGTGATCGCCCGCCCGTCCTCTCCCAGCGCATCGGGCCCGATCCGCGGGTCACCCTGGTAGATCCGTTCCGGCGAGACGCCACCCGCGACCAGATGGGCGACGACCGCCTCCGCGCGGCGACGGGCCAGGTCCGGCAGGCTTCGATCCGGTCGGTCGATGTCGGCGGTTGCGCCGCCCTCGACCTCGAGCTCCAGCTCGGGGTTCGCCCGGAAGGCATCGAGCAGCGCGTCGAGCTTGAGGGCCTCCTCCCGCGGCAGCTCGTCTTCGTCGGGAGGGAAGCCGATCCGGCCCATCTCCTCCGGCCGGAACATCTTCCCCCCGTAGGAGACCATCCCGTCGACGAGCTTGAAGGGAGTCGCCACGACCTTGGTGATCAGGTTCCGCAGCGTATCGAGGACCGCGCCCCGGTAGCTGAACTCCGGATCGTCGAGATCGCCCTGCACCGGGATGTCCAGCTGGATGCGACCGTCGCCGTCCTTGAGCAGCGAGACCGCCGCGGCCACCGGGAGCGTGGTGGCGTCGGGACTCTCGACGCGCTCGCCGAACTCGAGGCGGTTCAGCACCACGCGGGTGCTGGAGTCGAGCTCGTGCTTCGCCACGTTCATGCCCACGTTCACCGCGCCCAGCCCACTCTCGATCGGGCGACCGACGTGGCGCAGGGTGTAGGGAGCCAGCCGGGCGAGATCGAGGGCCTTCAGCTCGAAGTCGAGGTCGAGATGCTCTCGCGGCGCGACCGGCGCCAGGGTTCCCCCGAGCGTGAGCGGCGCACGACCCCAGACCCG
>JANQSB010000472.1 GCA_028284295.1 Myxococcota bacterium
TGGGTCTGGGGATCTCGGGGCGGGTTCTGGGGTGGAGGCTGGGCGAGGCCCTGGACGACGCAGAGCTGGTCGCCGTTGATCAGGGTGAGCGGCCGCGGACCGCGGACCCGGAACTCCATGGACGCCGTGCCGGTCTCCGCGAAGCCCGCACAGGACTCGTCGTTGGGGATCACGGCCACGAGTCTGCCGGTGCCCCGGAACCCGAGCTGACTCGCGAGCGGGAAGCGGCCGTGCAGCTGGACGAGGTCCTTGTCGCGGTAGACCTCCTGGTAGCGGGCGGGCGCGCGCGGCAGGGGCTCGCGCGAACGCCGCGGCTGTCGATCGCGCCACCGGACGAGGGACAGGACCCCGACGGCATCACAACGATTCTCGCCGTCTCCGATCCGCCCGTAGAGGCCCAGCCAGGTGAAGTGGAGCCCTTCCTCGCGAGCCAGGAGTCCGCGACAGACGTCGCTTCGGGGAAAGAAGAGGCGGAACTGGAAGCCGCCGCCATCCACGAATGCATCGATGTAGCTGCCCCGCTCCACGACGTCCTTCACGGATGCTTCCACGCGGGTACCGGGGAGCGCGGTCCGCGCCACGGCCTCGTCCACCGTGCAGCCCGTTGCCAGGACCGACAGGGACGCCGCGAGGCCGAGCACCGCTGCCTTCATGCGCGTTGTCATCGGACGCCTCCGGTTCTAGCCGGGGAGGGATTCGAGGTAGCTGACGATGTCGCGGGACTCGTGCATCCACTCGACCGAGCCGTCTTCGGATTCGATCTTCAGGCACGGGACCGTCCGGCGGCCCGTCGCCTCGACGAGCTCCTGCAGACGGTCCGGCTCTGCCAGGACGTCGCGCAGCTCGACTTCGAGGCCCAGGGCATCGACGGCGCGAAGCACCAGCCCGCAGAAGGGACAGCTCGCGTACTGATACAGGGACAGCTTGGGCTTCATCGGTCCTTTTTTTCGCTGACGCTCGCCGGAGAAGGCCGGCTCGCGTCGCGCTTCCTCATTCCCGCTGACGCTCGCCGGAGAAGGCCGGCTCGCGTCGCGCTTCCTTGTTCCCCGGGGACGTGCGCCGGAGAAGGCCGGCCCCGTCACTCAGATTCCGAAGATCTCACGAAGGTGCGCGTTCAGGAAGCGCCCCTTGGGGTCCATCTCCTCCCGGAAGGCGAGAAAGCGGTCCCAGTCGGGGTAGAGGTCCCGCAGGCGGTCCGCCTTCAAGCCGTGGATCTTGCCCCAGTGGGGCCGTCCGCCGGCCTCCAGCAGGATCGGCTCGACGTCCGCGAAGAACTCCCGATAGGGAAGCGAGCCGTCCTGATGGATCGAGAGGGTCACCGTGTCGCGCCCGCTCGCATTGCTCAGCCAGGCGTCGTCGGCCGCCACCCGCCGGTACTCCACGGGCCAGACCACGTCGGCGTGCTTCTCCCGCATGCGCGCCCGAACCGCACGGAAGCAGTCGGGGCCCGCTGCGGCTGGGATCGCGTACTCCATCTCGAAGAACTTCTCGTTCCTCTCGGACGGGATGATGTGCGGCGCCCAGCCGATCCGCTCGTAGGGGCGGTCCGGCAGCGGCGACACCTCGGCTTCGGTGGGGTTCAGCGTCTTCATCTCGGCCGCGTCCTTGAAGGGCAGCCAGAAGAACTCGAAGTGCCGGTTGTCCCGGATCTCGTCGTCGAGCCGGGCCAGGCACTCCTCGATGGGCAGTCGGCGGATCCGCTCGTGCAGCCGGTAGGCGGGCATCACGCGCAGGGTCAGGGCGGTGAAGACGCCGAGGGAACCGAGCGACACCCGCAACGCCGCCAGCGAGGTCGGGTCTTCGAAGAACCGCACCTCGCCGGACGCGTCGACGAGCCTCACCGCCTCGACCGAGGAGGAGATGTTCCCCAGATCGCGGCCGGTGCCGTGGGTGCCGGTGCCGACGGCGCCCGCGATGGACTGCTTGTCGATGTCACCCATGTTGCGCATGGCGAGGCCGCGCTCGAGGAGCGGATCTCCCAGATCGCAGAGCTTGGTGCCCGCAGCAACCGTGGCGAGCCCGGCTTCCGGGTCGTGATCGAGCACGCCGGCGAGCGCGTCGAGGCCGAGAAGGGTGTCCGGGGTGGCACACAGCGGCGTGCCCGAGTGGCCCGTGCCGACGACCCGCAGCTCCCTGCCGCTGGCGGCGGCCGCGCGCACCCGGGTCTGGACGGCGGCCTCGTCGGCCGGCTCCTCGAATCCGTCCGGCCGGCAGGTCACCGAGCCGGACCAGTTGCTCCATTCCTCGTCGGGCATCGCCTCCCCCGTCCGCTCTCCCGGCCGTCGGATCTGCGGCGGCCCCGTCCCGATTTCCGTCGCTTCCCGAACGCAGCGCAGCCCCGGGCTGCGGCCGCTCGCTCGGCGTCAAACCACCGGGTTCAAAGACGAAAATCGCAGCGGACCCGCACACCGTACCAATCGCTCCGGACTGGCACACCCACTGCAACCGGCTCGCGGCCGGAGGGAAGACCATGCGATCCGACGAGACCCGGGCCGTCGAGCCCGTCCACCGCGCCCTGCTCGCCATCGGGCCTGGCGAACCCGAGACCTCGATCATCGACCTGGTGCTGCTGGCGTGCGAGCTCAGCGAGGACGAGGGCGAGATCGCCGACGTGGTCGACGGGGCGATCCGGAGCGGGGCCGTGCGCATCCTGCCCTCACACCGGGACCCCATGCTCGGTCGGCTGGACGCCGCCGCCTGAAGCGCCGGGCCCGCAGTCCGGGCGCAGGGACCCCGCAGCGCGCCCGCAGGCCGCCGACGCGAGCGGGACTGCACGCCGCGTAGCGCTAAACCCACACAAACGACCGACCGATTCCTCAAACGGACGTTCGACCCAGTCCGTCATCGAGGTCCCCCCCGTGTCGGCCGGCACACGCGACAGATTGCTGGACGTGGCCGAGGAGCTCTTCGCCGAGAAGGGCATCTCGGGGACCTCGCTGCGCCTGCTGACCCGCACCGCCGCCGTCAACCTGGCGTCGGTCCACTATCACTTCGGCTCGAAGGAAGGCCTGGTGGACGCCGTGCTGGAGCGGCGGGCCAGCGCCCTCAACCGGGAGCGCCTGGCAGACCTGGCCCGCATCGAGGCCAGCTCGGATGGATCGCCTCCCGTGGACGCGATCCTGCGGGCCTTCGTGGCACCGGGCACGCGCCTGCTGGAGGAGCTGGCCGACCGGCGCGCCCTGATCGTGCGGCTGCGCGGGCGGCTCGAGGCCGAGCCACCGGAGCTCGTCGAGAGCCTGGTCCGCAAGCACTTCGGCTCGGTCTGCGCCCACTTCCTCGAGGCGCTCCAGCGCGCCCTGCCCCGGCTCGACAAGGAGCTCGTCGCCGAGCGCTTCCGCTTCTGCCTGGCCACCCTGTCGATGACCTTCTCGGACACCTTCGACCTCGACACCATCCCCGGACACCCGCCTACCCCGTGCCACGATGCGCGCCGGGCGGACCGGTTGATCGCATTCCTCGCGGCCGGGTTGTGCGCCGACCCCGGTGAGCCCGGAGATCGCTCATGAAGACGAAGAACCCGGTCGCCCTGCCCCTCGCGATCCTCGCCTTCGGCGGTGTCGCCACCGTCGGCCTGGTGGCCGCGACGCCCAGCCCCGACACCCGCAAGCCGCAGCACGAGGCGCCCGCGGTGCGCGCCATCCGCGTCGAGCCGCGACCCGTCACGCTGCGGGTGCGAACCCAGGGGACGGTGGTGCCGCGCACCGAGTCCGAGCTCGTTGCCGAGGTCTCGGGCCGCATCCTCGAGGTCTCTCCGAGCCTCGCGTCCGGCGGATTCCTCGAGCCCGACGAGGTGCTGGTGACGATCGACCCGAGCGACTACGAGATCGCTCTCGAGCGGGCTCGCGCTTCACGGGCTCGGGCCGAGAGCCAGGTCGGTCTGGCGCGAACCGCGCGGAAGCGGCAGGAGCGACTCGCCAAGCGCAAGGTGGGCAGCCCGAAGGACCTGGACGCCGCGCGGAACGCCGAGCGGGTGGCGGAAGCGGATCTGCGAGTCGCGCGCGCGGCGGTGACCCAGGCCGAGCGCGATCTCGACCGCACCCGGGTGCGCGTGCCGTACGCGGGCCGCGTGCGGGAGAAGAAGGTGGACGTGGGACAGTACGTCAACCGCGGAACGCCCGTGGCCCGGGTCTACGCGGTCGACTGGGCGGAGGTGCGGCTGCCGATCCCGGACCGGGATGCCGCCTTCCTCGACCTCCCCATCGACTATCGCGACGACGAAGGGGCCGCTCCCGGACCGCTCGTGGAGCTTCGCGCCCGCTATGCCGGGCGCGAGCACCGCTGGACGGGGCGCATCGTCCGCACCGAGGGCGAGCTCGACCCGCGCACCCGCATGATCCACGCCGTGGCGCGGGTCGAGGATCCGTACGCACGCGGCGAGGACCCGGACCGTCCGCCGTTGGCGGTGGGCCTGTTCGTCGACGCCGAGATCCAGGGTCGCGAGCGGGCCGAGGTGGTCTCGCTGCCGCGGGAGGCGCTGCGCGGCAGCGACCGCGTCGCCGTGGTCGACCAAGACGGGCGCCTGGAGCTGCGCCCCGTCGAGGTCCTGCGTCGGCACCGCGAGCGCATCCTGCTGAGCGCGGGCCTGCAAGCCGGCGAGCGTGTGGTGACCGGCCCGATGGCCGTGGCGGTGGACGGCATGCGGGTGCGGGCGTTCGAGGCTCCCCCGGGCCCGGCCCGCCCGGACAGCCTGGCGTCACGGGGGAGCGAGCCGTGAACCGCGCCGTCGCCTGGTTCGCCACGAACCACGTCGCCGCCAATCTCCTGATGGCCCTGCTGGTCGCGGGCGGGTTGCTGACCCTGCCGCAGGTGAAGCAGGAGGTCTTCCCCGAGATCGCGCTCCCGGTCGTCAGTGTCAGCGTCTCGTATCCCGGCGCATCGCCCGCCGAGGTCGAGGAGGCCGTCTGCGTCCGGATCGAAGAGGCGCTTCAGGGGCTCCAGGGCATCAAGCGGCTCCACTCCAACGCCAACGAAGGCGGCGGATCGGTCTCCGTCGAGCTGATGGCGGGAGAGGACGCGCGACTGCGCCTCGACCAGATCCGCTCCCGGGTCGACGGCATCGAGACCTTCCCGGAAGAGGTGAAGCGGCCGGTGGTGACCCAGGCCGACCTGCGCTTCCAGGTGCTCGACGTGGCCGTCTCGGGCGACGTAGACGAGCGAACCCTCAAGCAGCTCGGCCAGCAGGCGCGCGACGAGATCGCCGCGCTGCCGGGCGTCACGGACGTGGAGCTGGCGGCGACCCGGCCCTACGAGATCACCATCGAGGTCTCGGAGGAGAGCCTGCGTCGTCACGGGCTCAGCATGAGCCAGATCGCGGCAGCGGTGCAGCGCTCGTCCCTGGACCTGCCCGGCGGCTCGATCAAGACGGAGTCGGGCGAGATCCTGATCCGTACTCTCGGCCAGGCCCGCAGCGCGAGCGACTTCGAACGGGTGGTCCTGGTGTCCCGCGCGGACGGCACGCGCCTCACGCTGGGCGACGTCGGCCGCGTGATCGACGGCTTCGAGGAGAGCGACGAGCTGACCCTCTTCGACGGACGTCCGGCCGTGATCGTGCAGGTCTTCCGGGTGGGGCGGCAGAGTGCGCTCGAGATCTCCGAGACCGTGAAGCAGTACCTGGCCGAACGGGAGGCGAGCCTGCCCGAAGGCGTCCGCTTCACCGTCGCCCAGGACGACGCCCGCTTCCTGCGCGACCGGCTCGACACCCTGCTCAACAACGGCTGGACGGGCTTCGTGCTGGTCTTCGGTGTACTGGCCCTCTTCCTGCGGGTGCGACTCGCCATGTGGGTGAGTCTCGGCGTGCCGCTCTCCTTCCTCGGCGCCATCTGGCTGCTGCCCACCTTCGACGTCTCGATCAACCTGATCTCGCTGATGGCCTTCATCATCGTGCTCGGCATCGTGGTCGACGACGCGATCATCGTCGGCGAGAACGCCTACACCGAGCAGGAGCGGAGCCAGAACCCGTTGCGGGGCGCGATCCAAGGGGCCCAGGGCGTCAGCACCCCGGTTGTCTTCGGGGTGCTCACGACCATCGCGGCCTTCGCCCCGATGCTCTTCGTCCCAGGCCCCATGGGCCGGGTGGCACGCGTGATCCCCCTGGTGGTCTGCCTGTGCCTCGTCTTCTCGCTCCTCGAGTCGCTCTTCGTCCTGCCCGCCCACCTGGGACACGCGGGCGGGGGCATCCGGGACTCGGCGCGGACGCGGGTCGCGAGGCTGTGGCGGCACTTCCAGGACCGCATCTCGGACGGGCTGCAGCGCCTGACCGAAGAGCACTACCGCCCCCTGCTCGAGCGGGCACTGGCCGCCCGCTACACGACGGCGGCGATCGGCATCGCGATGCTGTGGATCACCCTCGGACTGCTGGGCGGCGGCTGGATCCAGATGGTCTTCCAGCCGGAGGTCGAGAGCGACGTGTCCGTGGCCTACGTCCACATGCCGCTGGGCACCCCGACCGAGCTCACCGCCGCGGCCGTCGCCCAGGTCGCCGACGGCGCCCGTCGGGTGGCCGAGGAGATCGATGCCGAGCGCGATCTGGAGCGCGACGGCAGCATCTTCGCGCACTTCTCGACCTCCGTCGGGCGACAGCCCTATCGCAAGAAGCAGGCGTCGGGCCCCTCGTCCTTCGCGGCCGCGAACGCCCGCGGCAGCCACCTGGGCGAGGTCCAGGTGGAGGTGGTCTCCTCGGACAAGCGCGAGATCAGCGTCGCCGAGCTCACCCGGCGCTGGCGAGAGCGGACCGGCGAGATCGTCGGCGCCGAGGAGATCAGCTTCACGGCGTCGCTGATCGCGGCGGCCTCGCCGATCCAGATCGAGCTCTCGGGCGCGGAGCTCGACGAGCTGCGCAGCGCCGCGGCCTTCGTGGCCGAACGCCTGGCGGGCTACGACGGAGTCCTCGACATCCGCGACTCGTTCCGCAGCGGCAAGCAGGAGCTCGAGCTCGAGCTGCTGCCCTCGGCCGAGGCCCTGGGCCTGCACGTCGAGGACCTGGGCACCCAGGTGCGCCAGGCCTTCTACGGACAGGAGGTCCAGCGCGTCCAACGGGGCCGGGACGAGGTGAAGGTGGTGGTGCGCTATCCGCTGGCCGAGCGTCGCTCCCTGGCCGACCTCGAGAACATGCGCATCCGGACCGCGGACGGCTCGGCGGTGCCCTTCTCGAGCGTCGCCCGCGCGACGCTCGGCGAAGGCTTCGCCAGTGTCCGACGCGTCGACCGCCAGCGCGTCGTGGCGGTGACCGCCGACGTCGACAACGCGATCACGAACGCCGGTGTCGTGCTGGCGGACATGCAGAAGAGCGACCTGCAGGAGCTGCGCTCGCTCTTCCCGGGGGTCCGGATCTCGATCGAGGGCGAGCAGCGCGAGCAGCGCGAGTTCCTGTCCAGCCTGGGCCGGGGCTGGGCGATCGCCCTGCTCGTCATCTACGCGCTGCTGGCGATCCCGCTGCGCTCCTACGCCCAGCCCTTCATCATCATGAGCGCCATTCCCTTCGGCCTGGTCGGTGCGGTCTGGGGCCACGTCATGATGGGTCTGTCGTTCAGCATGATGTCGCTGGTCGGACTGGTCGCACTCTCCGGCGTGGTGGTGAACGACAGCCTGGTCCTGGTCGACTACGTGAACCGTCGCCGCGCCGAAGGGGCCGACCTGCACGAGGCCGTCGTGAGCGCGGGAATCGCCCGACTGCGCGCCATCCTGCTCACCTCGGCGACGACCTTCGCCGGGCTGACTCCGCTGCTGCTCGAGACCAGCGTCCAGGCCAAGCTGCTGATCCCGATGGCCGTGTCCCTGGCCTTCGGGGTGGTCTTCGCCACCGTGATCACCCTGCTGCTGGTGCCGGCGACCTACCTGATCCTGGACGACGTGATCCGCGCGCTGCGCGACCGGCTCAGGGGCCCGGACGGGGCGGCTCCACCGTCGGAGTCCGCCGAGCTCCCGGGGGTCACTCCAGACCCAGCCGCCTCGCGATGATCACCTTCATGATCTCGTTCGTGCCGGCGTAGATCGACTGCACGGCGGCATCCTGGTAGTCGCCCGAGATCGGGTACTCCTGCATGAAGCCGTAGCCCCCGAAGAGCTGCAGGCACTCGGCGGACACCTTCTTCTGGAGGTCGGTGCACCAGTACTTGGCGCCGCTCACCTCCTTGACGATCTCGTCACCGCGTACGTGGGCGGCCAGCAGGGCGTCGACGAAGGCCTGGCCGATCTCGATCTCCGTCGCGAGCTCGGCCAGCTTGAACTGCGTGTTCTGGAACTGCGCGATCCGCTTCCCGAAGGCCTTGCGCTCCTTCACGTAGGCCAGCGTGTCGTCGAGCGAGCGCTGGCACGAGGCCATCGAGCCCACCGCGATGGTGAGCCGCTCCTGCTGCAGCTGCGACATCAGCATCTTGAAGCCCTGTCCCTCCATCCCGAGCAGGTTCGCTGCCGGCACGCGGCAGTCGTGGAAGAAGAGCTCGCTCGTGTCCTGCCCCTTGAGGCCGATCTTGGCCAGGTTCCGGCCGCGCTCGAATCCGGGACGGTCCGTCTCCACGAGCAGCAGGCTGATCCCCCGGTGCGGCGGATCCGCATCGGGATCGGTCTTGGCGACCACGATCACGAGATCCGCGATCTGGCCGTTCGAGATGAAGGTCTTGGCGCCGTCGATCACGTACTCGTCGCCGTCCCGGATGGCCCGCGTCTGCACGTTGGCGAGATCCGAGCCGGTCCCGGGCTCGGTCATCCCGATGGCCAGCACGCAGTCTCCCGAGATGGCGGGTGCCAGGAAGCGCTCCTTCTGCTCGGGGCTCGCGTACTCGGTGAGATAGGGCATGCAGATGTCCGAGTGGAGCGAGAGCATCAGGGCGTGGGCCCGGACGCGTGCGACCTCCTCCATGATCACGGCCTCGTAGAGGAAGTCGCCTCCGCCGCCCCCGTACTCCTCCGGGGCGCTCGCCCCCAGGAAGCCCTGCTCGCCGCACAGCTTCCAGGTGGCCTTGTCGGTGGTGCCCGCCCGGTTCCACTCCTCGACCCGAGGCTCGATCTCCGCCTCCACGAAGCGCCGGAACTCGGCTCGGAAGTGATCGTGCTCGTCGGAGAAGATCTGTCGGCGCATGGGGGTCCTCACGGGCGTCTCGGGGGCGTTCCCGACGCCGGCAGAGCGGGCGCCGGACGGGCGAGGCTACCACGGGCCGAGTGGCCGGCGGAATCGGACCGAGATGCGTATTCGGTCAGGCTCGCTACGCTCCGGCCAGCAATCGGGGGGTGCAAGAGCACCCGCGGGGACCCTCTCCGCGAACACCAATCAGCTCAGAGCTCGGTATGCACGCAGGCGTTCGCCCCGGCGCGGATGGCTGCTATCCAACCGGGCGCCGGATCACCGGTGGTGCGATCCGAGGAGGATCCAGTGCGAATCGGCGACATTCCGATCGGCAATGGGGAACCGCTCATTCTCATCTCGGGCCTGAACGTGCTCGAGAACAAGGCCGCGGCCATCGAGAGCGCGCGAATCACCCAGGACATCGCCCACCACCACGGCATCCCGCTGGTGTTCAAGGCGTCCTTCGACAAGGCCAATCGCTCCCGCGCGGACGCCTTCCGGGGCCCGGGCCTGGACGAGGGCCTGCACATGCTGGCCGCCGTCAAGCGCGAGACCGGCCTGCCCGTCCTGACCGACATCCACGAGTCCGGACACGCCAAGATCGCCGGCGAGGTGGTCGACTGCCTGCAGGTCCCGGCCTTCCTGAGCCGCCAGACGGACCTGATCGCGGCCTGTGCGGCCACGGGCCTGCCCGTCAACCTGAAGAAGGCGCAGTTCATCGCCCCCGCGGACTTCCGCATGGCCGTCGAGAAGCTCCGGAGCTTCGGGGCCCAGAACGTGATGGTCACCGACCGGGGCTCGACCTTCGGGTACAACAACCTGGTCGCGGACATGCGCGGCCTGGTCCAGATCCGCGAGTTCGCACCGGTCTGCTTCGACGCCACCCATGCCGTGCAGTACCCCGGCGCGGACGACGGCGCCTCGGGCGGCGACCGCCGCTTCGTGTCGCCCCTGTCGCGTGCCGCCGTGGCGACGGGCATCGACGCCCTCTTCGTGGAGGCGCATCCGGACCCGTTGGAGGCTCCCTGCGACGGCCCCAGCCAGCTCACCTACGACGCGCTGGACGCGCTCCTGTCGGAGGTCACGGCCGTCGAGCGGGCGCTCGCCGCCCTCTCGGACGACGTCCGCAAGCGAGCCAGCTGCACCCTCTAGGGAAGGTCTGCACGGGTAGCAGAGCCCAGCTGGCGGGTGCCGCACCGCCCGCAGACCGCCCGGGGCGGCGATCGACGCTCAGGCGCCGCCCTCGCGCGTGCCTGCCAGGTCGGCCATCAGCTCGAGCGCCTCGGGCTGGTGGCACACCAGGGTGAGGCCCGTGGCGCCGGAGCCCTCCCAGCTCCGGTAGCGCTCGCGGATGCGCTGGGCGGGGCCGATCAGCGCCCCCTCGTCGCAGAACTCGTCGGGCACGGCGGCGATGGCCTCGCCCTTCCGGCCCGCCAGGTAGAGCTCCTGGATCCGCTCGGCCGCGTCGCCGAAGCCCCGCCGGACCATCATGTCCTTGTGGAAGTTCTTGTTCTTGTGCCCCATGCCGCCCACATAGAGCGCCACCCCGGGCTTGAGGCGGGCGATCGCCTCCTCGATCCGGTCCGTCACGACCACCGAGACCATGGGCTGGATCTCGAGGTCCGCCAGTGACTTGCCGCCCCCCGCCCGGCGGAGTCCCTCCTCGAGCCACGGACGGTAGAGGTCCATCATGCCCGGGACGAACGAGAGCGGGAGCCAGCCGTCCGCGATCTCGGCGGTCATCTTGACGTTGCTCTCGGTACCGGTGCCGAGCCAGATGGGGATGCGCGGGTTCATGTGCAGGATGGACTTCAGCGGCTTGCCGACGCCCATCGCGCCCTCGCCGCGGTAGGGGAGCGAGATCTCCCGGCCTTCGTGCACCAGGCCCTCTTCGCGAGCCAGCACCTTCCGCATGATCTGCACGTAGTCCCGGATGCGCCAGTAGGGCCGACCCCAGGGCTCGCCGTACCAGCCCTCGACGATCTGCGGACCGCTGACGCCGACGCCGGCGATGAAGCGGTCGCCCCCGGCCAGCGCATCGATGGTGGCGGCCTGCATGGCGGCCATGGCGGGAGTCCGACCGGCGAGCTGCATGATCGCGGTCCCCAGCCGGACCCGCTCCGTCACCGCGGCGAGATAGGCAAGCGGTGAGGTCGCGTCGGAGCCGTAGGCCTCGGCGGTCCAGACGGAATCGAAGCCGAGCGCCTCGGCCCGACGTACCTGGTCGACGGGCAGGCTCATCTCCGCGCCCGAGTATCCCAGCATCAGTCCGAGCTTCACTTCGGCGTCCCTCCCTCTTCGAGCCGCGGGGCGACCGGCGTGTCCGGCCCGGCCCCGGATGATGGCGATGGTCGCGAGTCCGCGCGAGCGGCCCGCGACCCACCCGGGGCTGCCTGGACTACCCTGCCGCGCGGCCCGCTGGAGCAGCCGAGCCGACTCGGGGAGAGCAGGAATTGCCGTTCAGCTACGACGACGTCACCCAGTACGGGCTCGACCCGGATCTCCTGGAGGAGATCCTGCAGAAGCAGATCGAGTGCACCTTCATCTGGGGCACCCGAGACCACTGGGCGGTCGGCGTCCTGATGACCTACGTGTGGAAGGACGGCAGCTTCTGGGTGAGCGCCACGCGACAGCGCAAGCGGATCGCGGCCATCCGCCGGGACCCGCGCGTCTCCGTCGTCGTGTCGAGCCACGGCACCGATCTCGGGCCCGCCAAGGGGATCACCGCCAAGGGGCGCGCGATCATCCACGACGACCCGGAGATCCAGCAGTGGTTCTACCGGGCCTGCGCGGCCGTGAACATCCCCACCCCCGGCCGACTCCAGGACCTCTTCGCCCAGATGATGGACACCGAGAAGCGGGTCGTCATCGAGGTCGAGCCCGAGAAGTGGATCACCTTCGACGCCTCCAAGATGATGACCGCCTCGATCGCGGCCTGGCGCGAGGAAGGCCTGCTCGACTGAGGCGCGGCTCCGCCGTCGCCCGGCTGGCGAACGCTCCGCGTTCGCTTGCTGCGGGGTCTGCACCCGGTGCAGACCTTCCCTAGGTCCGCAACGCCTGGCCGAAGCCCCGCAGGCGCAGGCCGAACCAGCTGGCGATGGCCGCGAAGAGCAGGGTCGGCCCCCAGCCGGCCAGCCACGGCGGGGCCGCCCCGCTGTAGCCCACGCTCGCGCCCACGCCGGTGAGCAGCACGTAGGCCACGGCAACGATGGCACTGAGGACCAGGGTGGTCGCGGAGCTGGGATGCGGCGGCCCGCCGACGGCGAAGAAGAGCGCCAGTGCCGGCAGCACGAGGCACGCGACCGGGGCGGCCAGCTTCACGAACAGATCCACCCGGTAGTGGGTCGCATCGAGGCCGCTCTGCTCGACGTCGTCGATGGCTTCTCGCAGCTCGCCGACCGAGAGGTGCCGCGTGTCCACCTCGGCCTGGATCGCCTCGCCGATCTGGACGTAGGAGGGACCGTCGACCCGGCGCAACCCCTCGGCCGTGGAGGCCACGGCGACGGTGTTCGCGAGCAACCACTGGCCTCCTCCGATGTGCCGCGCCGATCTCGTGTCGACCCGGCCCACCGGCAGGCCGTCCTCGCCCAGCGTGAAGACGGTGATGTTGCGCGCGAAGCCGTCCTTGGGGTCGAGCTCGTCCGCCTGGAAGAAGCGGTTCCCCTCGCGGAACCAGGCGCCCAGCCCCTCTCGCGGCTGCGACTGCTGCTTCTGCTTCACCACCCGCTTGAAGTAGCTGGCCAGCGCGTTGGTGCGCGGCAGGACCTCGTTGTTCAGAACGAAGTAGGCAGGAGCGATCAAGGCGCAGATCACCAGGATGGGCAGCAGCGCGCGAGGTGCCGGGATGCCGTTCGCGCGCATGCCCATCAGCTCGCCCTGCCCCGCCAGCACGCTCACGGTCAGGGCCGTTGCCACCAGCAGCGACATCGGGATCACGCGCGAGGCGAGCAGCGGAACCCGCGCGCCGTAGTAGCTCATGACCTGCCCCAGGGTCGCGCCGTACTTCCCCATCCACTGCAGTCGCTCGAGGATGTCGATCAGCAGGTAGCCCACCAGGACCACCGCGAAGCAGAGCCCCGCCATCTGCAGGAAGCGCAGAGCCACGTACCGTTCGAGGGGTCGCGCGCGGGCGACGATGCGGCGCTGGCGGCCGGCGTCGCGGCGTCGCTCGGTCTGGCGGTCTTCGGCCGTTCCCTTGCGCGAACGCCGCTCGCGGAAGCCGGGGCGGTCCGAGTGACGACCATGGGCCGTCAGGCGCGTCATGCGGGCGACCATCAGCCCGGCCACCGCCCCGAGCACCAGGTTCGGCAGCCAGCTGCCCTGCCACGCCGACAAGGTGCCGTCGTAGACCAGCGAGTCGCCGAACTGGGCGAGTCCGTAGTAGGCCAGCGTGGCCAGCAGGCCCAGGACTCCGCCTCCGGAGCGCGAGAAGTGTGCGCGCGCCAGGAACAGGGGAACGATCAGCATGCCGAACACCAGGGTCGAAGCCGGCAGCGCGAAGCGTCGGTGCAGCTCCAGGGCGGCGTCGCTGCGATTGCGCCAGACGATCGACTCGTCGGCATGCATCGCGCGCAAGCCCTCGAAGTCGAGGCTCTGGAGGCGGTCCTTGCGACTGCGGGCGATCTTGCGGCCGGCGCGCGGGAGGTCGGTGTGGAGGTGGTCGAAACGGATCTCCCGCGCGGTCTCGCGCGGGTCGAGCAGGACGGCGCCGTTCTCCAGCACGACGCGGCTGCCCCCCTCCTCCACCGGCACCAGGCGCCCCGAGCGCGCGAAGACCGTCTCGCCCACCGAGGGCATCCACAGGAAGACGCCCCGCATCTCCTCGCCACCCGCCGAGACCTCCCGGGCCTGGAGCATCCAATCGTCGAAGCGATGCACCTTGCCCGGGGTGATGGCCGCTCCCGGATTGCGATCGCCGATCTCCGCGAGCTTGGCATCGAGGGAGCGGCTCGCCCACGGCGTCGCGAACAGGGCCAGCAGCAGCGCGACGACCGTCATCCCGGCCGCGAATGCCAGGACGGGCCACACGATCCGCGGGGACGAGATCCCGCTCGCCTCGAGCATCAGCAGCTCGCGGTCCGCACCCAGTCGACCGAGCGCGACGAGCCCGCCCACGAGCACGCCGAAGGGCAGCATGGAGCCGAGCACCGGCAGCATCTGGAACAGGGCCAGGGCTGCCACCTCGCCTAGCGAGACGCCCCGGTTGATCACCATCTCCGAGTAGCCCACCAGCTCCTGCGTCATGACGACGAGCGTGAGCCCCCCCAGGGTGTAGAGGGTCGGGAAGACCATCTCGAGAATGAGATAGCGATAGAGCGTCGAGCCAGGACGCCGATGCACCGGCATCGGCGATGCATCGTGAGCTCGCGCTCGCTCCCCGGTCGCTTGCTGGCGTTCCGGAAGCTGCATAGAGTCTCGCGGAATCCCCCCTGCGCGACTCCATCCTAGCCCGAGTGACCGTCGTGTGACGAAAGCGGGCTCTCGGGCACGACGGTGAGCGGTCCATGCGAGCGATCATCCTCAGCGCGGGACAGGGGAAGCGCCTGCTCCCCCTGACGCGCGAGATTCCCAAGTGCCTTCTGGAAGTCTGCGAAGGCACCAGCCTGCTCGACTATCAGCTTCGGACCCTGGCCGCCTGCGGCGTCGGCGAGGCCTCGGTCTGGATGGGTTTCGGGGCCGATCGGGTCGAAGAGCACCTGGCCGATGCGGTCTACCCGGGCCTGCGCGTGCACACGCGCTTCAACCCACTCCATGCATCGAGCGACAACCTCGTCACGGCCTGGCTGGCGCGCTCGGACATGGACGGCGACTTCCTCCTCATGAACGGAGACACCCTGTTCGACGCGGAGGTGCTGCGTCGGCTGCTGGCGGCGCGACCGGCTCCCGTCACCCT
Organism: Myxococcota bacterium; assembly: GCA_028284295.1. GTDB lineage: Bacteria > Myxococcota_A > UBA9160 > UBA9160 > UBA4427 > JAJDAN01. The sequence continues at coordinate 14,955 of JANQSB010000472.1, forward strand.
CGCCATCCACGCGAAGGACCGCTACGACGACGACGACATGAAGGTCAGCCTGGACGGCAGTCGCCTCAGCGCAGTCGCGAAGACCCTGCGGCCGGAGAGCATCGACGCCGAGTCGATCGGGCTGATGCGCTTCCAGGGCCTGGGCGTCACGGCCTTCCGGAACGCCCTCGACGGAGCCATCCGCGAGCCCGAAGCCCTGGGTCTCTGGTACCTGTCCGCCGTGAACGGACTGGCGGACTCGCTCGACATCCAGGCCCTGGACATCGGCCGCCTGTGGTGGGCGGAGGTCGACAACCCGAGGGACCTGCGCACGGTCCGGAGCGCCCTGCGTGAACGACTCGCATGCGTCGTCGGCCGGACCGCTTCCCTCGCGACGCCGTGACCGCCGAGGCGGAAAGCGGATCCCCGGGTCCGGCGCGCGGCTACGCGGCGCTGGTCCTGGCCGGACGGCGCAGCCGCGAGGACCCGCTCGCAGAGGCAGCGGGAGCTCCCCACCGCGCACTGCTCGACATCCACGGCACCCCGATGCTGGAGCGCGTCCTGGACACGCTCTCCGCGACGCGCTGCATCGGGCAGATCATCGTGAGCATCGACGAGCCGGGTCTGCTCGAGCGCTTCCCGGGGATCGAGCGTCTGCGCGCTTCGGGCGAGGCGCAGGGGTCCCCGATCGCGATCGTGCGGGCGACCGACTCGCCCAGCCGCAGCGTGCTC